>JABJNS010000098.1 GCA_018664745.1 Flavobacteriales bacterium
ATAATAACTACCTGAACTCAAACCAAAAACAGTGTCATTAGTACTAAAACTCGTATAACTATCATCAAACCACTCAAAACTATAACCAGGAGTACCTCCAGAACCTAAACCTACAGCAAAACCATCTGAAGAACCATAACACACACTCATGCTACCCGAAACCAAAGCCTGCAACACAAAACCAGGAGCTGTGATTGAAATTTCTTCCTCAATAATACAATTTGCATTATCACTAATTGTAATATCATAATTACCAGCCGGTAAGTTCTCCCAAACAGAATCCAAAGGATAAGCATTTGGATTTGGAATAGTATTCAAAGAATAAGTAAATGGTGTAATTACAGTACTTATCATATTAATTGCTATCCTACCATCTGTATCGTCCCAACAATTTATATTAGTAGAATTTATATCCAACTGAATAGGCATAATCGTATCAGAAGATGCAGAAGTATTTGCACACAATGATTCCAACTCCATATAGTAATATTTTATTCCTGGAGGTAAGTTATTTGCAGGAATTGAAATAGCATCAGTAGGATAAGTTGCTGTTGTCAGCAAAGTATAAGGCCCACTAATATTGTCAGCACCATAAATAAAATATACAGTTGAGTTACCTGCAAAAGAATGATGATCCCAATTAATGGAAACACTACCTGAGCTACTTTCAGTAACACACTGAAATAAGGGAGCAGGTTGAGTTAAAGCTGGCAATACTGTTATTTTTAAAGTTGCAATCCGAATAGCATTTGCAGGACAGAAGTCATCATAAACTTTTACTAAAAAAGTAAAAATATTAGTTGTGTTCCCACAACCTGCATCTGAAAGAATCTGAGCGCAATCTGTTTGCCAGCTAAAAGTTCCATTTACAACAGCAGGACCAGTAATCGTATCATTTCCATTAACATCAGTAAAAGAAGCACATGGAGGGTTATTACAAGGAGTCATTTGCCCTCCAGATATTACCATTGTTAAATCTTGTGGAATACCGCCAGCATACAAGTCAGAATCATTACCAATAATATCAAAAGTCACTAACTCTCCAGCATTAATAGTGGTTGAATAAGAAGGTAATCCAGATGTACCTATAGTTGGAACCCAAGTCTGACTACCTACAGGAGCTGTTACAACAGGAGGATTGTTCTGCCCACCACTTGCTAAAGATCCACAGTTAATTAACACAGCAGGTATATCCCTAAATATCTCGGCAACTAATTGCCCACACTTATATGCTTTTACACTAATTGTTGTTGCAAAAGTTCCTGCTGTAGTTGAATGATAAGATATCTCTCCTGTTATAGGATCTAACTGAACCCCTCCAGCTACAATTGAAGGAATTGGAGAGTTAAAAGTATAAGGAGCAACAAAAGGAAGAGGTGCAGGAACTGGAGGAGTAGCTAAGGGTGTATATGCTCCAAAAAAATCATCTAATGGCTCAGCCCATTGGTAAGTAATACTATCTAGTTCTGGATCTGATGCATTATGAGAATAAGCGAAAGGATATCCTGTACAAATAATAGTATTTGGAGACTCATTAAAAATAGGTGAAGAATCAAAGCAAGGCCCAGCCGGAACTTGTAATCCAGAAGAAGGATCAATATATGGATACATAGAAGCTAGCAGAGTATAACCTGCAGAACTAGGAGCTGTTAGATTAACAACTGAAGTTGGACGACAGCAACTTGCCCAAGTAAAATGCCAGCCCGTAGCAGGTGGTAAACCTGGCAATGCTATGGGTTGTGAAATATAAATATACTCTTCAACAGCTCCTACAGGATTACTAACACAATCCAATGCAGGATAACCACTATTAGCTACATCACAAATAGGGGAAATATCAATTGCTGTATCAAAATCAAGAGTAATAGATGTTACAGGAGCTCCTGCCCCCCACATATCTAAATCCTGAGCTAATTGAGAAAGTGTTATACCATCACAATCCCTATACAATTTCATTGTAAAAATATATTCACCTTGATTTGCGCCAGACTTAAGACATTGCCAAGTAATCTCCCCACCTAACAGATGAGAAGCATTTGCACTAGAAAATGTAAATAATACAGCTAAAAGTAATATGATTTTTTTCATGATATTCGTATTTTTTACAAAAATACAAAAATATCACCTTATTCCACTAGGCTTAACCTATAATCTTATGCACTCAATTTATCTAAAGAGAGAGACTGAACCTTTCTCTTTAAAAGAATATCCATCTAAACCAACAGCATTCATATTATAGAAGTAAACTGCCTCAGGGAGTTTCTCTCCATTATAACCTCTACCATCCCAAAAACCATCTACTCCACTCCAATGATATACTTTTTGTCCCCAACGGTTAAAAATTTCAACATCAATTCCTTTTAACATCCAATCATCAAAATGAAAAACATCATTAATATTATCACTATTTGGAGAAAAAGAATTAAAAATATCATAACCCTCAACATTAATAATAACACTTGTGGTGTCATTGCACAATGCTGATAAATTACTATTTTGAGCAATCAACTGCACTTCATATTCACCTTGCTGCTGAAAAGCATGAATTACCTCATCATTAAGCTCCTTATTTTCCGTAATTCCATCAGCAAAATCCCAAATAAAATTATCTGAACCAAGAGATAAATTTTCAAAAAAAGCAGTAAAACTTTCCCTTCCTAGAGCATCATTTACAATAAAATCAGCCACCACTTTATCAGGCTGAGAAACTATAATTTGAGTATCAACTTCACAAGCATGATAATCAGTAACATGAAGCATTAAGCTTGAGGCATACAAATCATAAATTGACAATAAAATTGACTGCACAGCATTACCCTGCTCTAACACTATATTGCCTTCCAACAACTGATATTGATAAGGAGATGTTCCACTCAAAATTGTCAAATCAATTATTCCATCATCTGATTGATAGCAACTTAAATCGTGTATATTAGTTTGAGCAATAATTTTACCTGGCTCACCTAATTTAATCCCCAACAAAGTATCAGAATTACAAGCGTTACCGTCAATTGCCCACAATGCGTAATCACTTGCCAATAAATTAGAATAGACAGCCGAGTTACCAGTTATAGTACCACTCTGATCATCTGAAATAACATAATTCACATAAGGTGCTGTCCCTCCAAAAGCAGTCACAATAAGTTCACCCTCACTTTCACCAAAACATTTATTATTTTCAACACTAATAACTTCTAAATAGAATTGAGAAGGTTGGGAAATCGTAATTGTATCAATAAAAGGACCGCAAAAGAAACTATCAGTAACTCCCACTAAGTAAGTCCCTTCTCCTAAACTATCTGCAAAACTTCCATTTGCAACAGTGTCATTTGAAAGGTTCATCCAGCTAATTGCATAACCACCACCATAAAAAGGCATTCCTCCAATAATTTGAATACTTGCATCACCATCCTCAGAACCAAAACAACTTGCACTACTAATTACCAAATCACTTGACTGAATAGGGTCTGTCAAATAATCAATAACAATTGTATCAGAGACTGTACACCCAGCAGAGTCAGTTAACCTAACTGTATGAGAGACTGCTGACAAATTATTAATAACTGCAATAGTATCAGAAGTAGGAACCCATAAATAACTAAAACCTCCAAGCTCACCATCAGCACTTATAGAAATGAATCCGTCATTACCCCCATAACAACTAACATGCTTTACACTATCCAAATTTATGGTAAGCTTATCATATTCCTCAAGCAATATCTTAGCAGAATCTGTACAACCAAATACATCATGAACCACTATATTATAAGGTAAAGCAATAAGATTTGTAAACACATTATTAGAACTTTGAGTAACTCCATTATCAATAGAATACTGATAAGGAGAAACTCCTTGAGAAATATTAATTTGTATCATCCCATTTGCAGCTCCATAACACATAGGAGAATTTCCTAACACTACCGAATCTAACAATAAAGGAATAGCAGCATTATGAGCATCAACTACCGTCATATTTATTGTACCCCATGAAGGAGAAGCAACACAGCCATAAGTATCAGAAACACTTATTGTAATAGTATCATAAGTAAGATTCATCATAGTATCACCATAACCAAAACCACTTACTCCTGAATTCCCAATCCAAGAATAATTATAAGGAGCTGACCCTCCTGTAATTTCCAGAAAAATTTGCCCATCATAAGTTACCCCCATACAAGTTTCAGATATTTTTCCGCTTTCAATAATTTTAAACAACAATGTATCTGGCTGAGTAATCAGTGAAGATCCAGTAACCGTGCACCCAACAGAATCAGTAACAATTACCGTGTAGTTATTTGGAGACAAACTATCAGTAGTTTGAGTAGTATCGGCATTACTCCATAAATAAGAGTACGCCCCCATACCTCCATGTGAAAAAATAGTAATCACACCATCATCATAACCGAAACAAGTACTATTATCAACTATAAAAGAATCAATATACAATGAAGAATCTGATATCAGAACAGTATCTCTTACCACACAAGCATTTGCATCCAACACTTGCACTTCATATTCTCCAGGGCATATTCCGAAAAAAGTACTATCAACACCTATTACTCCAGAAGGAATATTAGTATATATTTCATTAATATAATATTGATAAGGAGAAACTCCTCCAGTTGGTAATCCATCTAAAGACAAACTTCCATTACACTGTCCATTACTCATACAATATACTGCAGATGGAGTAGGTTTGTTATACACAATTGGGGCAGGTTCATCAATGTATCGTACTAATGAAGAATCAATACAAGTACCCGATTTTGAGGTTGCCACCACCCCATAATACCCTTTTACTAATTCATTAAAATAGGAACCGGTATCAATGGCTATTTGAGGGTTAAATAAAGTATAACGCCACAACACATAATTATAAGAGCTATCTGGATAATAAACCTTAAACGTTCCGTTTGTATCGCCATTACAAACAATGTCAGTAGCTTGCGTCATCATATTTATATTTGGAACAGAATCTACACCAACATAAACACCAATACTATCAATACAAGCATTTGTATCTTCAATATGCACTAAATACTCCCCTCTGTATAGTCCAGAAAACTCAGCTGAATCTTGCCAAGACAACAAAGTGTCAATAGAATATTTAACAATTGCATTAGGATTATCAGCAAACACAATAATCTGCCCATCATCACCAAAACAACTTTCATTAATTATATTTACCGTATTAATTATTGGATTAGGCGTAACCTCAAGAAAAAGCAACCCATAATTTGTCACACAGGAACTATCATCCTTTACTACTAAATCATAGTTTCCAGAAGGTAAAGAATCAACCAGAACTGTATCATTAAAACCAACAGTATTATATGTAAACCCTCCATCAATTGAATAGTAATACGGAGCATCTCCCATAACTGCAGAAATTTTAAAACTTCCATCTCCTCCTCTGCAACTTTCAGGACTTTCACTAACTGATAACTGAATAGAATCCGTGCACGGCAAAACAACACTAACACTATCGCATTTATTAGCAGTACAACCATTATTATCAGTAACCAATACACAGCATTGACCTGTGCATTGCGCTACTGCAGTACTTGTCGTTTGCCCATCACACCACATATAAGTATAGGGAAAAACACCTCCAGACACAGAGGACTGAATAATACCATCACAAGTAGTATTTCCTGTAGCATTTGTAACAAGAGTTGAAATAGTAATTGGAGCTGGTTCTGAAATTACAATATTTGGAAAAGTAGAGTCTGTACAACCAACATTATCAGTAATTAAAATACCATAATCACCTGCAGGAATATTAGAAAATTCAAATAGCGTATCAGATGACAAGTAAGTAAAGGTTCCTGAACCATCTAAAAATTCAATACTATAAATAAAAGGTGGCACTCCAAAAACACCATTAATCATGATAGATCCAGTACTTTCAGCATTACATAACACATTAGATATACTATCATTTCCATAACCACAAAGGTTATTAGCAACCAAATCAAAGAAAGCAGAATCAACAACACAACCAAACTGATTGCTAGCTACTAAAAAGTAATTACCCGAACTTAAACTAGTAATATCCTCTGTTGCATCTCCATTAGACCAAGCATATGAATAAATAGAATTTGGGTTTCCTGAGATATTCACGTCAATCAATCCATCATTACTAATTAAACTACTTGGATTAACTACTAATATTGTATCAACAACATCTTCAGGAGGATTTACAACCATTGTCAAATATTCCTCAATAAAAAGTGGCGGAATAGTTGTGCTATCACTTAATATAACTTTGTAATTCCCAGCACATAAACTTGGAAAATTAAATAAAGACCCTGTTCCTGATGACACCCCAAGCTGAACCCAGAAATTAGTAACCGGATTCTGCCATAATAATTTTAATTCAACATTAGTAGGAGGAGATGTTTGATCAATATATATATCTATATCACCATTACACTCACCAAAACATATAGACTCAGTAGAATTTGAAAATGGATAATAAATTGATTGAGAATAAATATCCGAATAAATAAATAGCGACATTACAAAAGATACTACTAACAATAATTCTTTCTTCATATATTTTTTCAATTAATAAGAGAAAACCTCTAATTGACAAACATACAAAATTTTATCAACAAGCTAAAAATCACAAAAGAATAAATGTACTTTTGGTGTCATTTAAAAATACTATGGAAGATTATTTGCAAAAACTAAATACCGAACAAAGATTAGCAGTACAACACCTGAAAGGACCATTAATGGTAATTGCTGGTGCAGGATCAGGAAAAACAAGAGTACTCACTTACCGAATAGTGCATTTACTGAAATCAGGCGTTAATCCTCATAATATTCTATCCCTAACTTTTACCAACAAAGCATCTAAAGAAATGCGAACAAGAATTGAAAATATTGCTGGACAAAGTGATGCAAGGAACTTATGGATGGGAACTTTTCACTCAGTATTTTCTAAAATTTTACGCTTTGAAGCCGAAAAACTAAACTACCCTTCTAACTTTACAATATATGATACTGACGATTCTAAAAGCTTAGTGAGAAGTATAATTAAAGAACTCAACCTAGACAAAGACATTTACAAAGTTGGTGTAATCAGAAATAGAATTTCTTCCCTAAAGAATAATTTCATTACCCCAGCAGGATACAACAATAAAGCAGAATTAGTACAAACTGACAAAATAGCTAAACGAACAGAATTTGGAAGAATCTACCAAATGTATGTACAAAGATGTGAAAAAGCATCTGCTATGGATTTTGATGATTTGCTATTAAAAACTTATCAATTATTAGAAAACCATCCTGATGTATTGCTAAAATATCAAGAGAAATTCAAATACATATTAATTGATGAGTATCAAGATACAAACCATGTGCAATACCTCATCATTAAAAAGCTAGCAGCATTAAATGAAAATATCTGTATTGTTGGAGATGATGCTCAAAGTATCTATGCTTTTAGAGGAGCAAACATTCAAAATATATTAAACTTTAAAGTTGATTATCCTGATTACAAAACCTATAAGTTAGAACAAAACTACAGATCTACTTCTACAATTGTAGATGCAGCAAATAGCATAATAAAACACAATGAAAAACAGCTAGAAAAAAATGTTTGGACAGACAATAATAAAGGAGACAAAATTATAGTAGTAAAAACAGGGAGTGATAATGATGAGGGTAAGCTTGTAGCTAATACTATTTCAGATGTCCAAATACGCCAACAAGCCCATCATAAAGATTTTGCAATTTTATACAGAACTAATGCTCAATCCAGATCGCTTGAAGAATCACTCAGAAAAAGAAATATCCCCTACAAAATATATGGAGGACTTTCTTTTTACCAAAGAAAAGAAATTAAGGACTTATTGGCTTATTATCGCTTGACTATCAATCCAAATGATGAAGAAGCTTTCAAGAGAATAATCAACTACCCAACAAGAGGAATTGGAGCAACAACAATTCAAAGGCTTAATATATTTGCTAATGAGCACAACAAAAGTATTTGGGAGGTCATTAATCACCTTGGAGAAATTGAAATTAACATTAATAAAGGAACACAAGGAAAGCTAAAAGAATTTGCTTTAATGATTAATAATTTCATTATTAACTCAAGAAAAAAAGACGCTTACATTGTTGCAGAGGAAATCGCAAAATCAACAGGACTATTTAATGATCTATATACTGACAAATCACCTGAAGGAGTCAGTAGATTTGAAAATATTCAAGAACTATTAAATGGTATAAAGGATTTTAGCGAAACTGCTGAAAAAGGAGTAAATAAGTTATCCGATTTCATGGAAGATGTAGCACTCCTAACCGATCAAGATAAAGAAACAGAAGAAGACTTTAATAAAGTTACCTTAATGACAGTTCATGCAGCAAAAGGACTAGAATTTCCTTATGTATTTGTAGTAGGGCTAGAAGAAAACCTATTCCCAAGTATGATGAGTGGAGAAAGCCAAGAAAATCTTGAAGAAGAAAGACGACTATTTTATGTTGCCATAACAAGAGCCGAAAAAAGACTATTTTTATCCTTTGCCTCCTCTCGCTTTAAATGGGGACAATATACAGACTGTGTACCAAGCAGATTTATAAGTGAATTAGATGATAGCTTCTTAGAAAAACACGAATTAGCACCAAAAAAGAGACAAGATTCTAGTCCTCATAAAATTTACGCTAAAACTAAATTTAAGAAAAAAGAATACTCTGCTCCTACCAAAAAATTTATTCCTCCAAAGAACTTAACCAACCTAAATAGAGCCAAGAACATAAGCATAAACGCAAGTGAT
>JABJNS010000013.1 GCA_018664745.1 Flavobacteriales bacterium
AATTGAAATCTTTGCAGTAATGTATAAAGGAAAAGAAGCTTAATACATGGAAATTATTAATGCGATTATCCTTGGAATTATTCAAGGATTAACTGAGTTTTTGCCTGTTAGCAGTAGTGGGCATTTGGAAATTGCAAAAGCAATTCTAGGAGAAGACAAAGTTGGGCAAGAAAGTATGTTAATGACGGTTGTATTGCACTTTGCAACAGCTCTATCCACTATTATTATTTTCCGAAAAGATTTAATTGAAATATTTTCAGGATTATTTCAATTCAAAAATAACGAGTCCTTTAAATTCTCTTTAAAAATTGTTTTATCCATGATACCAGCAGCCTTAGTTGGTGTATTTTTCAATGACGAAATAGAGGCGCTATTTGGTGGAGCATTAACCTTAGTTGGAGGAATGCTCTTAATTACTGGTTTGTTATTATTCTTGGCTGACACAGCTAAGGCTTCAGAAAAACAAGTTGGAATCAAAGATGCTATTCTTGTTGGGATCTCACAAGCCATAGCCATCTTACCAGGAATTTCACGCTCAGGAGCAACAATATCAACTGCTGTACTTTTAGGAATTGATAAAGAAAAGGCAGCACGATTCTCTTTCTTGATGGTTGTTCCTTTAATATTTGGGAAAATGGCCAAAGATATTTTATCAGGAGAAATTTCAGCAACTGACACAAACTTTTTAGCACTATTTATTGGCTTCATTTTTGCATTTTTAACAGGGATGATTGCTTGTAAATGGATGATAAAATTAGTAAAAAGTAGTCAGCTTAAATACTTTGCTTACTATTGCTTTGCTATTGGAGGAATTGTAATAGCAACATCACTAATATAGTATGGATAAATTTCCTGAAACAGTAGATGATTTTTTATCTGGTCAAATCTTATTGATAAACAAGCCTTTAGGATGGACTTCCTTTGATGTAGTGAGAAAGATTAAAAATCTAATCCGCACAAAATATAATCTAAAAAAGATAAAAGTAGGGCATGCCGGAACTTTAGATCCTTTAGCAAGCGGACTACTTATTGTTTGTACAGGTAAATTCACAAAACGAATTTCTGAGCTTCAAGGACAGGCAAAAATCTATACAGGCGATATTACTTTAGGAGGCACTACTCCTAGTTATGATTTGGAAACGGAAGTAGATAAAAACTTTGAAACTTCACACATTACAGATGAGTTAATTAAAGAGACTACCCATCAATTTACTGGAGAGATATACCAAAAACCACCCATATTTTCTGCACTAAAAAGAGGTGGAGAACGCCTTTATGAAAAAGCAAGAAGAGGAGAAAGTATTGAGATTGAAGCTAGAAAAGTAAGCATCAATTCTTTTGATATTACAGCCATAGAAATGCCAAAAGTAAGTTTTGAAATAAAGTGTAGTAAAGGGACTTATATTCGCTCCATAGCTCATGATTTTGGAACTGCAATAAAAAGTGGAGGTCACCTTTCAAAACTATGTCGTACTGCTATTGGCAACTACCAACTAGCTAACGCACTAGATGTAGATGAGTTTGAAAAGCAACTAAATAGCTAATCACTTGACTTCCGCTTGCCAATGCTTTATATTTGCCGGCTTAAATTTACACCTTTAAGGAGCTTCCTAAAGGAAAAACAAAAATCAAAATCAGATGAAATATAAATTGTCAATGTTCAGGTTTGACTTACCTCAAACAAGAATTCCTAATAGTCCTATTGAAAATCGTGAAGATGCAAAACTGATGGTTGTACACAGGTCAACAGGAGAAATTGAACATAAAAATGTTTCTGATCTTGGTGATTATTTTGATGAAGGAGATGTAATTGCAACTAATAATACAAAAGTTTTCCCAGCAAGATTATATGCTAATAAGGAGAAAACCGGAGCAATGATTGAAGTGTTTTTATTGAGAGAGTTGAACCAAGAAAACAGACTTTGGGATGTATTGGTTGACCCAGCAAGAAAAATAAGAATTGGAAATAAATTATTCTTTGGTGATAATGATGAATTAATTGCTGAGGTAATTGACAACACAACTTCAAGGGGAAGAACATTACGCTTCTTATTTGACGGAACACATGAGGAATTCAAAGAAACCTTAACTGCTTTAGGAGAAACACCACTTCCTAAGCATATTGACAGAAAACCAACTGAAGAAGACACTGAGCGTTTCCAAACTATTTACGCAAAGCATGATGGGGCTGTTTCGGCACCAACTGCAGGAATGCATTTTAGTAAAATATTAATGAAGCAAATGGAGTTAAAAGGGGTTGAATTTGCTGAAACTACACTACATGTCGGTTTAGGTACTTTTAATGACATTATGGTGGAGGATCTTTCCAAGCATAAAATGGAGTCGGAAGAAATTATCATTCCAGATAATTCGGCTATTAAAATTAACAAAGCAAAAAATTCAGGAAAAAGAATTTGTGCTGTCGGAACAACTGTAATGCGTACTTTGGAAAGTTCAGTATCTACTAAAAGTGAAGTAATTCCTTTTAAAGGTTGGACAAATATCTTTTTATTTCCACCACATACTTACCAAATTGCAAATTGTATGTTAACTAATTTCCATTTACCAAAATCATCATTAATGATGCAAGTGGCGGCATTTTCAGGGTTAGATTTACTTAAGAAAGCCTACAAAGAAGGAATTAAAAAGAAATACAAT
Source organism: Flavobacteriales bacterium (assembly GCA_018664745.1). Taxonomy (GTDB): domain Bacteria; phylum Bacteroidota; class Bacteroidia; order Flavobacteriales; family BACL11; genus UWMA-0277. Next base: position 2,659 of record JABJNS010000013.1, read on the forward strand.
TTCCATACTTATGGAGATGCAATGTTAATTCTATAATATGCAAAAAGTAGCCTTAATAGTTGCTGGAGGAAAAGGAGAGCGCATGAATGCCGATATCCCAAAGCAGTTTTTACTATTAAAAGGGTTACCTATTTTAATACACACTTTAAAACAATTTTCTCATTTTGAGGAAATTGTTTTGGTTTTACCCCCTACGCAATTTGAGTATTGGGAAGCATTATGTAAAACACATAATTTTAAGCAACAACACACTTTAGTTGCTGGTGGGAAAACTCGTTTTCATTCTGTAAAAAACGGATTAGATAGAATAGCTGACAATGCTATTGTTGCCATCCATGATGGAGTTCGTCCGCTTATTTCTGCTGCATTAATTAATAGCTTAGTTGCTGAAACAAAAAGTGGAATCGGAGTAATACCAATTGTTCCGGTAAAGGATTCAATTAGAAAAGTAGAAGATGAAAACTCTACACATATCGACAGAAGTAATTTGTTTAAAGTACAAACTCCACAATGTTTTTTAAGTGCAGATATAAAGAAAGCATATGCCCAAGATTTTAAGGATACTTTTACGGATGATGCTTCTGTATTTGAAGCAAATGGCGGAAAAATTAACACTCTTTTAGGTGAAGAGAAAAACCTAAAAATTACAACTAAAGAGGATTTGAAGATTGCTTCTATATTAGTTTCTTAACTATATTTTTTTCAAAATTCACAATCAAATTTACTCCAGGAATTTTACCTTTTTCAAAGGCCCCTAAACTTTCAAAACCCAAAGCTTCTGCCCCATTTTTACAGGCTATTTTAAGGAGTGTGCTCATATCAAAATTTGAGTTTTCCTGAATAACCAATAGTTCCTCCAAAATAGAAAGAGAATCATTAGAAGCCAAACTATCGGTTCCCACACATAATTTACTTACATCAAAAATAGAATAGTCAGGCAAAGTATTTTCAATATATAAATTTGCTTTTGGACAAGTACAATAATAATCTGCTGTTATATCCTCTTTTTTAGCAAATGTATTATGGACTAAAAGCATTTTTGTATTATCTAACTCATCCAAAATATCAATTGATTTATCTCTATTTAACCAAATAGATGAACTTGCTTTTATACTATTTAACCAATCAAAAAACTTTCCATTTTTATTTACAAAAAGTTCATTTTCTTCTTTTGCTTCTTGATTGTGAATAGTGAATAACTCATCATTTCTATCAAAGGAATTTGCAATCTTGCTCATCAATTTTGGAGGAACAGAATAAGGAGCGTGAGGCACAATAGTTGCTTTTTGTCCAGCATTTCTAAACTCCTTTCTTAAGTCAGATACTTGAGAAAAAACAACATCAATCTTGTGTTCATGCACACCAAAAGTTTCTATGAAATTATAATATTTCAGATTCCCTTTTTGCTTTTGCAAAAGCGTATCGTTTGTATTGCAAATATCGCCCACCCCAACAATACCATTAGAAATCATCTGCTTTTCAGCTTTTTCTATTGCAACTTGAATTTCTTCTGGTGTATATTTATTTCTTTGCTGAACTGTCCCTACAAAATCCAAAAAACCTTTTCCTTTTTCAGCCTTTCCCAAAAGGTGAGAAAGCTCCAAATGACAATGCACATTCACAAATCCTGGACAAATAATACCCTCAAAAATCTCTAATTTATCCTGAGGCACTTCATTTCTATTCTCAAAGATACTAATAACCTCTCCTTTATCAGAAATTTGTAAAACACCCTGTTTTATTGGAGATACAGATAAAGAATATAAATAATCGGCTGTTAAAAATCGCATAGCACAAAAGTAATATATCTTTGCAAACATAATGGAGAAAAAAACAGACATCAGAGATATAAGTGTTGAGGATTTACAAAAATTCTGTGCAACACATAAATTACCCAAATTTAGAGCCAAACAAGTATGGGAATGGCTATGGAAAAAAAGAGCAACTTCTTTTGATGAAATGACTTCATTATCAAAAGTAATGCGTGATTTGTTTGCGGAACATTATAGCATCAATCCTGTAAAAATTCATAAAGGAGAAAGAAGTGTAGATGGCACAATAAAATACAGTTTACAGCTACACGATAAATTACTAGTAGAAGGGGTTTTAATTCCTTCTAAAAATCGATTAACTGCCTGTGTATCATCACAGGTGGGTTGTAGTTTGGCTTGTGAATTTTGTGCTACTGGAACTTTAAAATTAGAAAGAAACCTAACCGCTTCAGAAATATACGACCAAGTATTTATTCTAAATGAAGAAGCAATTTCCAACTTTGGGAAACCCCTTTCCAATATAGTGTTTATGGGAATGGGAGAGCCACTTTTAAACTACAAAGCATTATTATCTAGCATTAATTTTATCACTACAGAACAAGGTATGGGAATGTCTCCAAAGCGAATTACGGTTTCAACAGCTGGAATTTCTAAAATGATTAAAAAATTAGCTGATGATCAGGTCCGTTTTAACTTGGCTATTTCACTACATTCTGCAAGCGATAGCAAACGAGATATTCTTATGCCTATCAATCAGAAAATTAACTTAGAAGAGCTTAGAGATTCTGTGCGTTATTTTTATGACAAAACAGGAAGTAGAATTACTTACGAATACATCTTGTTCAAGGACTTAAATGATAGTATTGAAGATGCGCAAAAACTGGCACAATTTGCTAAAGCAAGTCCTTGTAAAATCAACTTGATTGAATACAACACAGTTGATGATCTACCATATGAAAAATCATCAAACAGAGTTACTGATAACTTCATAAAATATCTAGAGGAACGCAATATATTAGTTACACTAAGAAAGAGTAAAGGGAAAGATATCAATGCAGCATGTGGGCAATTAGTAAACAAGCTAAAATAACTTTTTAACAAAGATATTTATAGGATTTATCAGAGAGAAATCTTTGTATATTCGCACTTCTAGTTAACATCTACTTTGTCAGCAATAAAAAACATAAAAGCTCCTATTAAAGAGGAAATGAATTTATTTGAACAGAAGTTCAAAGATTCATTAAAGAGTAATGTTTCATTATTAGATAAAATAATGCATTACATCATAAAGAGAAAAGGAAAGCAAATGCGACCTATGTTTGTTTTTTTATCGGCTAAGCTCTTTGGTAAATTTGAAGAAAATACTTACCGTGCCGCATCCATGATTGAATTATTACACACAGCAACTTTGGTACATGATGATGTGATTGATGAGGCTAATTTTAGAAGAGGATTCTTTTCCATAAACTCAATATGGAAGAATAAAATTGCTGTACTAGTCGGTGATTTTTTATTAAGTAGAGGTTTGTTATTAGCGGTGAAAAATGAGGAATTTGAACTCTTAAAAATAATGAGTACTACCGTACAGGACATGAGTGAAGGGGAGC
>JABJNS010000099.1 GCA_018664745.1 Flavobacteriales bacterium
AAGATGAGGGAGATGAGAAAATGTCTAAAATTGCTAAGAATATTGCTGATGGGGCAATGTCATTTTTAAAAGCAGAATATAAAGTACTTTCTATATTTGTAGTTGCAGTTGCTATCTTATTATTCTTTAAAGGATCTAACGAAGAGGCATCTCATGGGTTAGTCGCTGTATCATTTATTGTTGGAGCTATATGTTCAGCATTGGCTGGATTTATTGGAATGAAGGTTGCTACTAAAGCAAATGTAAGAACTACTCAAGCGGCTAGAACTTCACTCGGAAAAGCCTTAGAAGTTGCTTTTTCTGGTGGTGCAGTAATGGGTCTTGGAGTTGTTGGTTTAGGTGTCCTTGGATTAAGTTCGTTGTTATTTATTTATCAGGGGATTTGGGATGATAATTTAGATATGGTATTGAATGTACTTTCTGGATTTTCTCTTGGAGCTTCCTCAATTGCTCTTTTTGCAAGAGTAGGAGGAGGTATTTACACAAAAGCCGCAGATGTTGGTGCTGATTTAGTTGGTAAGGTTGAGGCAGGTATTCCTGAAGATCATCCATTAAATCCTGCAACTATCGCTGATAATGTAGGTGATAATGTAGGTGATGTAGCAGGAATGGGGGCTGACTTATTTGAATCTTATGTTGGATCTATTATTGGAACAATGGTACTTGGAGCAGTATATGCAACACTACCTGAATTTGGTGGTAATTTTGGAGGTTTAGGAGCTGTATATCTTCCCCTGGTATTAGCTGCAGTTGGAATTGTTATGTCAATTATTGGAACATTTTTAGTGAAAGTAAAAGACGGTGGATCTCCACATGCTGCTTTAAATTTAGGTGAGTTTGGTTCTGCAGGATTAATGTTAGTTGCATCATACTTTATAATTACATCAATGCTTCCAGAGTCTTGGGTAAGTGATGGAATGCAATATACGTCAATGGGAGTTTTTTGGGCAACTATTGCTGGTTTAGTTGCTGGTCTTTTAGTTGGAAAAGTAACAGAATACTACACAGGAACAGGAACAAAGCCTGTTAATTCAATTGTTGAGCAATCTGAAACAGGATCTGCAACAACAATTATTGCTGGTTTAGGAGTTGGAATGATGTCTACTGCATTGCCAATTATTTTAATTGCAACAGCAATTATAGTTTCAAATCATTTTGCAGGATTATACGGTATTGCAATTGCTGCTGTTGGAATGCTAGCAAATACAGGAATCCAATTAGCAGTTGATGCTTATGGACCAATTTCTGATAACGCTGGTGGAATTGCTGAAATGGCTGAATTACCATCTGAAGTTAGAGAAAGAACAGATAAATTAGATGCTGTTGGAAATACTACTGCTGCAATTGGTAAAGGATTTGCAATTGCTTCTGCTGCTTTAACTGCTTTAGCATTATTTGCTGCATACATGAAAACTGCTGGTGTTGAATCCATTGATGTTTCTCAGCCAGTTATAATGGCAGGTTTATTAGTAGGTGGTATGCTGCCGTTTGTTTTTTCAGCACTTTCAATGAATGCTGTAGGAAGAGCTGCAATGGCAATGATTGAAGAGGTAAGAAGACAATTTAGAGATATTCCAGCTTTAAAAGCTGCACTTGAAGTAATGAGAAAATATGATTCAGATATGTCTAAGGCTTCACCTGCTGATAGAAAAATATTTGATGCAGCTAATGGAGTTGCAGAATATGATAAGTGTGTAGATATATCAACAAAAGCTTCCATCAAAGAAATGGTAGCACCAGGTCTTTTAGCGATATTAGTTCCTGTACTAGTTGGGTATATTGGTGGTGCAGAGATGTTAGGAGGATTGTTAGCTGGTGTTACAACATGTGGAGTGTTAATGGCAATTTTCCAATCAAACGCTGGTGGTGCTTGGGATAATGCTAAAAAAATGATTGAAGAACAAGGAAGAAAAGGAAGTGAAGCTCATAAAGCTGCTGTAGTTGGTGATACTGTTGGTGATCCATTCAAAGACACATCAGGACCTTCATTAAATATTTTGTTAAAGTTGATGTCCGTAGTTGCCTTAGTTATAGCTCCTTCATTAACCAATACAGTTTCTGAGGCGAGTCAAGCAAAAGAAAGTATTGAAATAAATGCTCAAGAAGCAAATTCAATTTATGAAACGGTTGAAAGTGAAGATATAGTTATTTTCACAACTGCAACTGATTTTTCAATCGACAAAAGCAATAACGTAACATTACTTAGAAACTTAATCTTAAGCAATGATATGTTTTGTCAATCAGGTGGCGCAAAATGCGACCAATTCATTTCTAATTGCAATGAGCCCCTAGCATTTAAGCAATCAGCATCTTCAATTGCAGTTTCTAGAATTGATGCTTATTCTTATCAAATTGAAGGAACTATAAATGTATCTGGTAATGACATGGTAGCAACAGCCTATTACAATAATGTTGATGAAAGTGGTGTAGTAGGACAGCTTGTTGTAAATGATATGATAATTAAATTTAAGGGAAAAAAATAGTTAAGATCTATTTTTAAGTTTTTCTTCAATTTTTGAGATTATATCTTCTAGCTCGTTTTGGTTTTCAGAAAAGTTGATTTCATCAACTTCTATTATAAGAAGGTCGCCTTTTTTGTATTCATCAATCCAGGCTTCGTATCTTTCATTTAACCTTGTCAAATAATCTAGGCGAATACTATTTTCATAATCTCTACCTCTTTTTTGAATTTGTTCAACAAGCTTTGGTACAGATGCTCTAAGGTATATTAAGAGATCTGGCCCTTCAATAAAGCTATCCATAAGATTAAATATCTCTTTATAGTTATCAAAGTCTCTTGTGCTCATTAAACCCATTGCATGTAGATTTGGAGCAAAAATATATGCATCTTCATAAATTGTTCTATCTTGAATATATTTTTTGCCACTTTTTTTAATATCAACAATTTGTCTAAATCTGCTATTTAAAAAATATACTTGTAAATTAAATGCCCAACGCTGCATTTCATTGTAGAAGTCATTTAAGTAAGGATTGTTCTCTACATCTTCATAATGAGCTTTCCACTTATAATGTTTAGATAATAAAGTTGTTAAAGTAGTTTTTCCAGAGCCGATATTTCCTGCGATTGCAATGTGCATTTTATTAATTTTTTACTAAAATAAAAAAGAATTCTTATTGGTTAATATAAAAATTATAGAGATAATTTATTGTTGAAAACTTATAAGTTTAGTTTTTTTATTTCTTCAATAAATGTTCGTTTTTCATTTAATCTTGGAATTTTATTTTGTCCCCCTAATTTGTTGTTTATACTAAGCCAGTTTAAAAAAACGCCTTTTTTGATAATATTTAATTTTGGGTTTTTTAAGATTAAATCATTAAATCGTTTTGCTTCATAATCTGAATTTAAATGTTTTAGGTGATCATCAATTATTTGCATAAACTCATTTGTGTTCTGAGGCGCCTTTTTAAATTCTATAGCCCATTCATGTGAACCCGCTGAATTACTAATAAAAATTGGTGCTACTGTATAATCAACTATTTCAGAATTTGTTTTTTTACATGCAAATTCTATAGCATTATCTGAGTTATTTACAATTAATTCTTCTCCAAACGTATTTAAACAGCTCATAACTCTACCCTTAATAATTATTCTAAAAGGGTTTGTTGAAGTGAATTCAATTATGTCCCCTATTTGGTATCTCCATAATCCAGAATTTGTAGAGATTATTAATATATAGTTAGTGTTTAACTTAACATCTTTTAATCCTATTGCTTCATAAGATTGTTTGTCATAATCCTCTTTATTAATGAATTCATAAAAGACTCCATAATCAAGCATTAATAACATTTCCTTAGATATTTTTTGATCTTGAATCGCAAAAAACCCTTCAGAAGCATTATATGCTTCAAGATAATTCATTTTTTTATTTCCAATTAGCTTTGAGAATTGATTTTTATATGG
>JABJNS010000100.1 GCA_018664745.1 Flavobacteriales bacterium
GAACAACAGTTGAAACAATAAATAAAAGAATACTTACTCCAATAACAAATAGAGTTAATAGTCTGTACACAGCTTTTAAGAAAGCCAAAGCTCCTTCATAAATGTGATCAGAAATTTCTTTCATTTTACCATCTCCCGCATCTTGTTTCATTACCCAAGATTTTTTTACCATCATGTAGGCTAACCCTACTAATGCCATAAATATTGGCATATAAATCATCATTGATTCCATATTCTTTTTTTCGTTTAATTATTTTAAAAAGGTCTGCAAAAATAGTCTTTTTATACAAACCGCATAATATCAGAGCTATTTAATGTACTTTATTGATTTTTAGAACCAAAATTCAAGTCCTTTTTATAGCATTTTATTAAGTTTGCAATCTTATTTAATAAAATCAAGATAGAGATGAATATTGTAGTATGCATAAGTAGTGTTCCTGACACAACTTCAAAAATTAATTTTACCGAAAATAATACTAAATTTGATTCCAATGGAATACAATTTGTTATAAATCCGAATGATGAATTTGGATTAACCAAAGCAATGGTATTGAAAGAGGCAAATGGTGGAACAGTTAAAGTAATTACTGTAGGAGATGTTTCTGCTGAATCTGTTATCAGAAAAGCATTAGCTATTGGAGCTGACAGTGCTGTAAGAATCAATAAAGTAGCAACTGACAGTTATACTACAGCTATTGAAATTACTAATTACCTAAAAGAGAATCCTACAGATTTAATTATTGCAGGAAAAGAATCCTTAGATTATAATGGCGGTGCAGTACCAGCAATGATTGCCGAAATGCTTAACCTACCTTTTGTAAATGCTTGTAATGGATTAGAAGTTACAGGAAATGACGCTAAAATTAGTAGAGAAATTGATGGCGGAAAAGAAACTTTATCTGCTAGCCTTCCATTAGTAATTGGTGGTCAAAAAGGATTAGTGGAGGAGTCTGCCTTAAGAATTCCAAATATGAGAGGGATTATGCAAGCTAGATCAAAACCTCTAGAAGTTATTGAACCTTCAGCTACTGAAAACTTAACTATAACAGTTAGTTTTGAAAAACCTGCTGAAAAAGGAGCTTGTAAATTAGTAGATGCTGATAATGTAGCTGAGTTAGTGAGCTTATTACGCAATGAAGCAAAAGTTATTTAATATAAAAAGATTAGAAAAATGTCAGTATTAGTATATACAGAAAATTGGGAAGGAAATTTTAGAAAAAGTACTTTTGAAGCTGTTTCTTACGCAAGTGAAACTGCAAAGTTATTAGGAACAGATGTTATCGCTATCTCTTTAGGAGAAGTTAGTAATGATGAATTAAATAAATTAGGAAACTATGGAGCAACTAAGATTATATCTTGTAGTGGAATTGAAAAAGGAGATAGCCAGGCAGCAACAAATGCAATTGCTGATTTAGCAAATGATGCTAGAGTTTTAGTATTTTCAAATACTTACACAGCTAAAATGATTGCACCAAGATTATCCGCAAAATTACAAGCTGGAATAGTAAGTAATGTTATTGCATTACCTGAGAACTCAAGCCCAATTAATGTTAAAAGAAAAGCTTTCTCATCTAAAGCAATTGAACTAGCAACTATCACATCAGCAACAGCAATTTTATCTATCGCGCCAAACTCTTATGAGTTAATTGAAACAGGAGGAAGCTGTAGTATTGAAGCTGATTCAACTGCTGAAAAAGGCGCTATTACTATTGAAGAACAAGAAACGGCAAGTGGAAAAATATCTATATCAGAAGCTGAAATTGTAGTTTCAGCAGGAAGAGGATTAAAAGGACCTGAAAATTGGGGTATGGTTGAAGAATTAGCAGAACTTTTAGGAGCTGCAACAGCTTGCTCCAAACCAGTATCTGATATTGGTTGGAGACCTCATGGAGAGCATGTTGGACAAACAGGAAAAGCAGTAACTGCTGACCTTTATATCGCAATTGGAATTTCTGGAGCAATACAGCATTTAGCCGGAGTAAATTCATCTAAAATAATGGTTGCTATTAATACCGATCCAGAAGCTCCTTTCTTTAAAGCTGCTGATTATGGAATTGTAGGTGATGCTTTTGAAGTTGTTCCAAAACTTATAGAAGAAATCAAAAACTTAAATAACTAAATTTGGAATTCGTTCAATTAGATATAGCTGCTATACGGCAAAGCGATTCGCAAAACAATGCTTATGTATTGTTATTGAACGAAACTACTGGAAAAAGACAACTTCCAATTGTAATAGGTTGGTGTGAAGCAAGGTCAATTGCTATTGCACTAGATGGAACGGAAGAACCAGGACGACCATTAACGCATGACTTATTCAAAACATTTGGAGATAGTTTTGATATTACCATACAAAAGATAGTTATTCACACCTTAATTGAGGGGATTTTTCATGCTGCATTCTACTGCAAACACAAAGTTACTGGAGAAGAAGTAGCAATTGATGCAAGGACTTCTGATACAATTGCACTTGCAATTAGATATGGATGTCCTATATTTACATATGAAGATATTTTAGCAAGAGCTGGGATTATTGTAAATAGTGCAAGAGAAGAAGATGAAGATAATGTTTCACTAGATTTAGAAGAAGATAAAACTACAAATCCACAAGGAATTGATACTTTTAGCTTAACAAAGTTAAAGAAAATGTTAGCCGCTGCTATTGAGCAAGAAGATTACGAAAAAGCATCAGAAATAAGAGATGAATTAAAAAAACGAAAAGGAGAATAATATGAATGAAATAATTCAAACTTCTGGCTTGTCAATTGAATCTCTTTTAAGAGGGTTACTAGGTGTAGCTAGTTTACTTCTTATTGCTTTTTCTTTTTCAAGAAACCGAAAAGGGATTGACTGGAAATTAGTTGGAAAAGGATTGGGTATACAAATAATATTTGCTATTTTAATTTTAAAAGTTCCTTTTATTTCTACAGGATTTGAGTTTGTAGGAAAAATATTCGCCAAAATCATTTCTTTCACACAAGATGGTACTATGTTTCTTTTCAGCTCATTTGAAACC
>JABJNS010000101.1 GCA_018664745.1 Flavobacteriales bacterium
ATTGGTTTTGTGTTAATGGCTATCATCTTGATAGTATTTAATACTTTCTTTTTTCCTGAAGTTCCACAAGAAGATGTGCCAACTACAACATCAACTGAGGCTGCAATTAGTGAAACTCAGATAGCTGAAACAGTAATTGATGCACTAACCATCCCAACACTTAATGATTCTATTATAAGTGAAGAGCTAAAAGCAACTTTCGGAATTTTTGCTGCTGCCGCAATAGGAAACGATGAGTTTCAGATAATTGAAAATGATAAATTAAAAATTACAGTTGCAAATAAAGGTGGTAGAATTACATCCGTAATTTTAAAAGAATACCAAACTTATGATTCTCTAGCACTAGATTTGTTTGATGCAGATAGCTCTCGTTTTAATTTGCAATTTACAACTGGGCACAACATAAATACTGCCGACTTGTATTTTGTTTCCGAACAAAGGAACAATACTTTAAGCATGAAACTAAAGGCGGATGATAGCCATTATGTAGAGTACTTATACACGCTAACTGACGATTACCTTATTGATTTTGATGTCAATTTTGTTGGAATGCAGGATATCATACCATCAGGAGTGAATTACATGAACTTGGAATGGCAAATGAAAACGCCACAAACTGAAAAGAGCAAGACAAATCAAGACATGTACACAGGACTGCAATATCAATACAGCTCAGATAATGAGGTTGATTACTTAAGTTTCACCTCAACTGATGATGATAAAATAAATGCACGTTTAAATTGGGTAGCATTCAAGCAACAGTTCTTTAGTGCAATATTTATAGCAAAAGATGGATTTGAAAAACCAACTTACTTAACTTCTACTAAAAGTGAAGGATCAAAATTTATAAAAGATTTAGCAGCTAAATTTGAATTACCGTACAGTCATAAACGAGATGAACAATTAAGTTTCCAGTTTTATTTTGGACCAAACCATTATAAAACATTAGAATCCTATAATTCAGGGTTTGAAGAATTAGTCCCTTTGGGTTGGGGAATATTTGGCTGGGTAAACCAATATATCATTATCAATCTCTTTGATTTCTTAAGTAAGTACTTTTCTTCTTATGGAATCATAATTCTATTACTTACACTAATTATCAAGTTAGGACTTTCTCCTTTTACTTACAAAGCATTTTTATCACAAGCAAAAATGAAAGTATTAAAACCTGAAATTGATAAAATAACTGAGAAAAATAAAGGGAAAGATCAAATGAAAACTCAGCAAGAGACCATGGCTCTTTACCGAAAAGCAGGTGTAAACCCAATGGGAGGATGCTTGCCAATGCTCTTTCAATTTCCGATACTTATTGCCATGTTCCGTTTTTTCCCTGCCTCTATTGAGTTAAGGCAAGAAAGTTTCCTTTGGGCTGATGATTTATCTTCTTATGATTCCATCATGTCTCTCCCTTGGGATATTCCTTTCTATGGTGATCATGTAAGTTTATTTACACTTTTGATGACGGTCTCTACTCTGCTTTACACTCGTATGAACTCATCAATGGCAACTGGGCAAATGGCACAAATGAAATGGATGATGTACCTTATGCCAATCATGTTCCTAGGCTTCTTTAATAATTATGCTGCAGGACTTTCATACTACTACTTTTTAGCAAATATGTTCACATTTACTCAACAATACTTCATGAAAATACTGATTGATGAAGATGCAATATTGTCACAATTGGAAGCAAATAAAAAGAAACCTGCTAAACCAAAATCTAAGTTTCAAAAAAAATTAGAGGCAATGCAAAAGCAACAAGAACAAAAATTGAAGAAAAGAAAGTAGTATTATTGCTTAAAAATGTGATTTTTAATTCTTTTTATTTTTTAGCAATTAATTACGTATTTTACAATCAAGAAAATAAAAGAGGTGCAAATATGATATGTGCTGGTACCTATCTAATTTACTTAAATAGATTTGTTAAAATAGAAAAATTTATGCATGCAAAAATAAATATACTTCTTATTGAGCACTGACTTTCTTTAGGTAAAGCTCCATTCCTTTTTTCTTTTCAGAATCAAAATTATAGGAAATCTTATTATTCAAATAATCCTCAGGATTTGTGCAGTTGAGGTAATTATCTCCTTCTAAAGCCAAAGCTCTATCAATATCGCTTAATCCTTTTTCTAAGGCTATATTAAAATTACTAATAAAATTCTGTGACAATTTCTTATTCGATACCCAAGCGGCAAAAACAAAAGGAAAACCTGTCATTTCACTCCAAATAGCTGACAAATCATAAATATAGGCATGCTTAGTGTTCAGATCAAATGCCCTATCTCCAATTACCAAAGCAGCATGATTGCCTTTTATACTATACTCAAAACCAATATCCACTTTTGTAAAATCAGGCTTCAATTGCCAATACTCTTTCAGTAAAATTTTAAGCAAAGCCACAGAAGTACGCGATTGATAATCCAAACCAATGCTTTCAATCTCAGTAATAGGTACGTCCGAATACAAACAAACGGTATCCACAGCACCATCCGCCCCTATACAATAGTCCGAAATAATATATGAATCTTTTAATTTTGGAATAACAGCCACTGGCACTAAAGCCAAATCCACAGTTCCATTTATGAGTTTATCCGCACAAATAGAAGGATAATCCAATTGCAAATCAATATTGTGTATCAACTCACTTTGCTTTAATCCATGTATAAAAGGAACGGTATTTAAATAAGAAACCGCTGAGATTTTTAGCATTAGAATAACAGAATATAAATGATATAAAAACTAGTGCACAATTTTAAAATTGTTCCTGAAATAAAACCCCAAAGTGCACCAAAAGCTATCTTAACTTCATGCTTACTCGCCTCCATTTTCGCACCAATATAAGCACCAATAAAAGCGCCTACTAAAATTCCTAAAGCAGCAAAAAAGAAAATTCCTAACAGCATTCCAACAACAGAACCTCTAATTGCATACTTGCCTCCTCCAGCTTTCTTTACACCATAAATTTGCAAATAATAATCCAAAATAGTAACCACAACTACCACCACTCCTATCCATAAAAGTGAATCCCCATTTATAGTATTAATAAAGAAATGGTAAAGTAATAAGGCAATATAGGAAAGTGGAGGGCCTGGCAATGCAGGGATAACGC
>JABJNS010000102.1 GCA_018664745.1 Flavobacteriales bacterium
CTCCTAAAATAGAGAAAGTAAGTATATCTAAATCACCATCATAATCAACATCAGCAATAGCAGGAATGTCAACAGGGCTAATGTAAATGTTTAGGTTATTTGATCCGTAATCTGATAAAACTAAGGAAGTAGCCAAGCTAAAACTTAAGCTAGTAGTTGAGGTGTTTTCATAGATTGCCATTCCTGCTGATGAGTAGGTGTAAATGTCATTTTTTCCATCACAATTATAGTCTGCAAGCAACATCCAGTCATGCACTTTAGGGAAGTTGTTTCTGTATTTTGGTGCGTAAATATAATTGCCATTATCATTGATGAAGGGGCTAACTTTATTTCCTGATTTGTCAAACACAACTAAATCCATAGTGCCATCTAAATCCAAATCAATTTCAGCAAATTGTCCAGAGTTAATTCCTCCTGAAAAAGCAGAGCTGAAAGTAATGTTGTTTTCTGAGATGTTTAGTGTTGTGTCTCTATTTAAAACCATTTGGGAAAATGAAGAAGAAAAGCAGAAAACAAAAAATGAAAAAAGAATATTTTTTAATGACATACAGTTAATTTTTTACAAAAAAACGCATTATTTTTTGATTAACATAGTGTATCTAATTATTATTTTATTTGTTCAGATTAAAGTTTCCTATATAGTAATTGTATTATTTGCTTTGAAAGTTTATATTTGCCGACTTTAAAAAACGAGATTAAAAATAAAGATTATGCAAAACAGAAATGTTATTAGAATTTTCGCAATCATATTCGCAATAGTTTGTTTGTACCAACTATCGTTTACTTGGGTTGCTGATGGAGTAGAAGAAGATGCAGTTGCTTATGCGGCTGACTTTAATGAAGATGAAAGAGAAGCGAAAGAAAAGTTCTATTTGGATTCGATAAATAGTGAAGAGGTTTATGATATTTTACTTACTTCTTACACTTACTCAGAATGTAAGCAAAGAGAAATTAACCTTGGGCTTGACCTTAAGGGTGGAATGAATGTTACCTTGGAGGTAATGGTTATTGATGTTGTTAAAGCACTTTCTAATCAAAATAAAGATGAGGCATTTAATACTGCAATTGCAAATACTTTAAAAGCACAAGAAGATAGTCAAGATGATTTTGTAACTATTTTTGGAATGGAATACGAAAAAGTTGCTCCAGCTGCAAATACTGGTTTATCTGCAATTTTCTCAACTCCTGATTTAAGAGATAAAATTCAATTTGCTTCAACTAACCAAGAGGTTATTGCTGTTTTAGCTATTGAGGTTGAAGATGCAATTTCTCGTTCATTTAATATCTTAAGAAGTAGAATTGACCGTTTTGGGGTAACACAACCGAATATTCAAAGGTTAGAGACTGCTGGAAGAATTTTAGTTGAACTTCCTGGTATTAAAGATCCTGAAAGAGCAAGAAAATTATTGCAATCTACTGCTCAATTAGAGTTCTGGGAGACTTATGAGTACAGAGAGTTGTTTGAAGGATTAGAATTAGCTAATGCATATTTAAGAGATGTTGCTGAAGCAGATACTGAGGAAGTAATAGATGGTGAGGAAGTAATAGATGGTGAAGTTGCAGAAGTTGCAGAAGTTGAGGTTGTTGAAGAAGAGGTTTCTGAAGAGGCTGTTGATTTATTAGCTGAAATTGAGGCGGATACTTTAGCTGCTGATAGTGCTGCTAATAGTTTAAGTTTTGAGGAGTTTGCGGCTGAGAACCCTTTGTATGCAGTGCTTTACCCTAATGTTGATCAGCAAAATCAATTAAGAGAAGGGCCTGTTGTTGGTATGTGTGCTGTAAAAGATACTGCAGCTTTAAATGTATATTTGAATGATGATGCAATTAGAAAGTTTTTCCCTGTTGATGTAAAGTTTGCTTTTACAGTAAAGCCTTATGATCCTGATGGGAAATTTGTACAGTTAGTTGCGTTAAAGTCTGATAGAAACGGAAAGTCAGCTATGGAGGGTGATGTAGTTACTGATGCTGTTCAAACATTCGGACAATTTGCTTCATCAGCTGAGGTGTCAATGGAAATGAATGCAGAAGGAGCTAAGCAATGGAAAAGATTAACTGCTGAAAACATCAGCAAGTCAGTTGCTATTGTTTTAGATGGTTATGTGTATTCTTACCCAACTGTACAAGCTGAAATTGCTGGTGGTCGTTCTTCAATTACAGGAAACTTTTCAGTAAATGAGGCAAAGGATTTAGCTAATATTTTAAAGTCAGGTAAATTACCTGCTCCAGCTCGTATTATTGAAGAAGCTATTGTTGGTCCTTCACTTGGTGAAGAGGCAATTAGCTCAGGTTTAACATCATTTATGTTTGCTTTACTTTTAGTATTAGTTTATATGATATTCTATTATAATGGTGCTGGTGTGGTTTCAAATATTGCACTATTAGCAAATATCTTCTTTATATTTGGAGTGCTTTCTTCATTAGGAGCTGTACTTACTTTACCTGGAATTGCGGGTATTATTTTAACAATAGGTATGTCGGTAGATGCGAATGTACTTATTTATGAGCGTATCCGTGAGGAACTTAAAAATGGTAAAGGTATGCGTTTGGCAATTGCTGATGGGTACAACAGTGCTTACAGTTCAATTATTGATGCCAATGTAACTACATTGCTTACAGGTATTATTTTATATACTTTTGGTACAGGACCAATTAAAGGTTTTGCTACTACTTTAATTATCGGTATTTTAACTTCACTTTTTGCAGCAATCTTTATTACTCGTTTAGTAATTTCTGCTCGTTTGAATAAAGGGAAGTCTATTTCATTCTCAACTAAGTTAACTGATGGTGCATTTAAAAATATCAACATTGATTTTATTGGAAAGCGTCAAAGATTTTATGTTCTTTCAGCTATAATTGTATTGTTAGGAGTTGGGTCTTTAGTTACTAAAGGCTTAAATTATGGTGTTGATTTTGTTGGGGGAAGAACTTATGTTGTTCGTTTTGATGAAACAGTAGATAATGAAAAACTAAGATCAGCATTGACAGCTGTATTTGTTGATGCAGATGGATTAAATTATGCACCACAAGTTAAAACTTTTGGTGATGATAATCAAGTGAAAATTACTACTTCATTCATGATTGAGAGTAGTGAGATTACTACTGATGAAATTGTAGAGTCAAAATTATCAGAAGGATTAGCAACTACTGGTTTCCAATATGAAGTAATGAGTTCGCAAAAAGTAGGGCCAACTATTGCTGATGATATTAAGGATGCGGCTGTATGGTCAGTGTTCTTTTCGTTATTAGTTATTTTCCTTTACATCTTAGTAAGGTTTAGAAAATGGCAATTTAGTTTGGGTGCTGTTGTGGCAGTATTCCATGATGTTATTATTGTGCTTTCTATCTTCTCTATTTTCTATGGAATTTTACCTTTCTCTTTAGAGATTGATCAAGCATTTATTGCAGCTATTCTTACAATTATTGGTTATTCGTTAAATGATACTGTGGTTGTGTTTGACCGTGTTAGAGAGTACATGAATGATAATAAAAAGAAAGGAGTACATGAGTTAATGAATGGTGCTTTAAATAGTACATTAAGTAGAACGATAAATACATCATTAACTACTTTTGTAGTACTTTTAATTATCTTCATTTTTGGTGGTGAGGTAATTAGAGGGTTTATGTTTGCCTTAATGGTAGGTGTAGTTGTTGGTACTTACTCTTCATTATTTGTAGCTTCTCCAATTATGTTGGATACAATCAAAAAGAAAGAAGAAAAATCAAAAAGAAAATAATTAGTTTATAATTTTTATTAAAAAGCCCTTTCATTGAAAGGGCTTTTTTATTTTTGCGATATGTTATTATTTATAGGAGGACCAGAAATTATTGTAGTACTATTGTTTATAGTGATGTTTTTTGGTTCAAAAAAAATACCGGAATTAGCCAAAGGATTAGGGAAAGCTATGCGTGAGGTAAAGGATGCGTCCAATGATATTAAAAAAGAGATTCGTGAAAGTGCAACAAGCATTAAAGACGACCTTGATATAACCAAATAAATGACGCCAACTATTGCTTTATTATTAGGTTTAGTGCTGCTATTTTTTGGAGGGGAGTTATTGGTGAGAGGTTCAGTTGCTTTGGCCTTAAAAATGCGTATTTCTACTTTGGTAGTGGGTATGACGGTAGTTTCTTTTGCAACTTCAGCACCTGAGTTATTTGTAAGTTTACAAGCTGTTTTAGGCGGGAGTAATGATATTGCTTTTGGAAATGTTATTGGTTCTAATATTGCAAATATAACATTGGTTCTTGGAGTTACAGCATTTATCTTTAGGGTGCAAATTTCTGAGCAAACCATTATCTTAAATTACCCTATTTTATTATTATCCACTTTAGTTTTTGGTGGGGTGATGTATTATTTTAATGGTATTCCTCAAGAGGTTGGCTTTTTATTCATTTTCTTATTATTGATTTTCGCATGGCTGTTAATTCGAAAATCAAGGAGAGATAATTTAAAATCTGATGAAGATGAATTGCTAGAAGAAGCTTCAAATGATTCATTGTTAAAGAGTATCTCTTATTTAGTGTTAGGTATATTTGTGTTGAAGTTTGGTGCTGATTATTTGGTAGAAGGTACTATTGAAATTGCAAAGAAATTTGAGATTTCTGAACGGGTAATTGCAGTTACTGTTGTTGCTATTGGGACTAGTATTCCTGAGTTGGCAACTTCAATTGTAGCAGCACTTAAAAAGGAGGATAACCTAGCAGTTGGTAATTTAATAGGGTCTAATATTTTTAATATATTGGCAGTGTTAGGGGTAGTGGCAAGTGTGCAAGAAATCAAGCTTTCTGATTTTGCTATTTTATCATTTGACTATATCTGGATGATTATAATTACCTTTATTTTAGGCTTATTTATTTATGCTTTTTCTAAGCGTGAAATTTCAAGAACAGAGGGTGTTTTTTTGCTATTGATTTACATTTCTTATATGTATTTCTCAATTTATTAAATAGGTTTTTATCACTTAATAATGTGTTGATAAATCAAATTTTCAAGGAAGTGATGAAATCCTGTTTTTTTCTTTTTTTAAATTATATTTGCCACATCATTAATCCTATACACATAAACTAAATTATGAAATCTAAATTAGAATACATCTGGTTAGACGGTTATGCTCCAACGCAAAACATGAGAAGTAAAACAAAGGTTGTTGAAGACTTTAGTGGAACATTAGAAGAATGTCCTGTTTGGGCTTTTGACGGTAGTTCTACAAGACAGGCTGAAGGTAATTCTTCTGATTGTTTACTTAAGCCAGTTGCAATTTTTCCTGATCCTGCAAGAATTAACGGATGGTTGGTAATGACTGAAGTTATGAATGCTGATGGAACTGCTCATGAGTCTAATGGAAGAGCAAAGATTGATGATAATGATAATGATTTCTGGTTTGGTTTTGAGCAAGAGTATTTCATTATGGATGTTGAAACACAAAAGCCTTTAGGTTTTCCATTAGGTGGTTATCCTGGTCCTCAAGGAATGTATTACTGTTCGGTTGGTGGTAAAAATACTCATGGAAGAGACTTTGTAGAAGAACATGCTGATTTATGTATTGAAGCAGGAATTAATTTTGAAGGGATTAATCAGGAAGTTGCTTGTGGACAATGGGAGTTCCAACTATTTGCAAAAGGAGCTAAAAAAGCAGGGGATGAACTTTGGGTAGCTCGTTATTTGTTAGACAGATTATCAGAAGACTATAATTACTATATTGAGTATCATCCAAAACCTATTAAAGGAGACTGGAATGGTTCTGGTATGCATGCTAATTTTTCTAATACAACTTTAAGAGAGTGTGGTTCACAAGAAACTTATGAGAAAATTTGTGAAGCTTTCCGCCCTGTAACTAATGAACATATTGAGGTGTATGGTGAGTATAACGATCAGAGATTAACAGGCTTGCATGAAACGGCTTCAATTAATGATTTTAGTTATGGTATTTCAGATAGAGGTGCTTCAATTAGGATTCCAATTATTACTGTAGAAAACGGCTGGAAAGGTTGGTTGGAAGATAGGAGGCCAGCATCAAATGCTGATCCTTATAAAATTGCTGGGAGAATTGTGAAAACAGTTAAATCTGCTAAGTTATAATCCTATTAACAATGGGTTGCTGATAACCCTAAGTTTCTGTTTTTAAAAACTTTATAAATTATTCCTTATTTTAGCAGGAATTTTAAATACAATAAAATGAAAAGAATTTTACGTTTACTTGCGATATTTGTTGTTCTGTTCTCTCTAGCACAGACAGAAGTTTATGCTCAGAAAAAGAGTAGAAAAATGATAAAAGCAGATAATGCTTTTAACTTAGAACAATATGTAAAAGCAGCTGAATTATATAAGAAAGCTTATAAAAAGACAAAAAATAGAGCTGTTAAAGCTGAAATAATCTTTAAGCAAGCTGAGTGTTACCGTATGTCAGGTAATATTAAAAGAGCAGAGAGCTATTATAAAAGAGCCATAAAGGCAAAATATCCTGATGTTATTGTGTATTTAAGATATGCTGATGTGCTTAGGATGCAAGATGATTTAGCTGAGGCTAAAGTTCAATATACTAAATATATGCAATTAAACCCAACTGATGTAAATGGTGAGATGGGTTTAAAATCATGTGATTTTGCATTAAAATGGAAAGATTTACCTACACGATACAAGGTTGAATTAATGCCTTTAGTTAATTCTAGAAATAGTGATTATTCCCCTGCTTTTGGTAATGGAGAGTATACTGAGATGTATTTTACTTCTTCTCGTAAAGGTGGGTTAACTGATAAGTTAGATGATAGAACGGGCGAAACTTTTTCTGATGTTTGGTTTACAAAAATCAATAAAAAAGGAAAATGGAGTTTACCTATTGTAGTTGCTGAACCTATTAATACAGAAGGGAATGAAGGTTCAGTTGTTTTGAATAAAAGAGGTACAGTTATGTATTTAACGCAATGTAAGGTGGAAAAGAAAAAAGCTTTAGGTTGTGGGATTTATGTATCAAAGAGAAAGGGTAAGTTGTGGGGAGCTCCAGAATTACTGCAGATTAAAATAGATAGTAATACAACAATTGGTCATCCAGCTTTAAGTGAAGATGAGACTATTTTAATTTTTTCATCTGATATGTTAGGTGGTTATGGGGGTAAGGATCTTTGGATGTCTATTAAAGGAAAAAGAAATAGATGGAGTGATCCTATTAATTTAGGGCCAATGGTAAATACACCTGGTGATGAAATGTTCCCTTTCTTGCATTCTGACGGAACAATTTATTTTTCATCTAACGGACATGTTGGTATGGGAGGTTTAGATGTTTATAAAACTTCACAAGATGAAAATGGGGCATACAAGTTACCTGTTAACTTAAAATCACCAGTGAATTCTTCTGCTGATGATTTTAGTATGATTATTGAAAAAGATGGAGAAAGAGGATATTTAACTTCTAATAGAGATGGTGGAAAAGGGGGTGATGATATTTATCAGTTTGAATTACCGCCATTGCAATTGAGCTTAAAAGGAGTATTAACTGACTCAAAGACAGGTGGAATAATGACTGGAATTAAAGTTCAGTTAATTGGAAATGATGGTACAACTAATGAAGTAGAAACGGATAATACAGGATCTTATGAGTTCACTTTAAAACCATTAACATCTTATGAAATTGTTGTAAATACTGAAGGGTACTTGAACAAATCAGTAAATGAAACTACTGTGGGTGTTGAAAATAATAAAGTATTTGTTATTGATTTCTCAGTTGACCCAGTTAAGAAAGAAGTGATTTTGCCTAGAATTGAGTATGACTTTAATAAATTTGATTTAAGGCCACAATCTATTGCTGATTTAGATCTTTTAGCTGAAACTTTAAAAGACAATTTGAATGTTGTTATTGAGTTAAAATCACATACTGATTACATTGGTTCTAATGCTCAGAATAATAAATTATCACAACAAAGAGCTGATGCTTGTGTGGCTTATTTAATTAGTCAAGGAATTGATGCAGGGCAATTAGTTGCAAATGGAATGGGAGAAAAAGAGCCATTTGTAATTGAAACTAAAGATGGTAGGTTTAAAGAAGGTGATGTGCTTACTGAATCATATATTAAGAAAATCAGATTTAAGAAAAATAAAGAAAAAGCAAATCAGTACAATAGAAGAACATCTTTCAAAGTGTTAAGAGAAGATTATGTTCCTGCTTCTATTGAAGAAAAAAAGTAACTAACATATAAATACTAGAAAAGCGTCCTAATAATTAGGATGCTTTTTTTTACAATTATGGCAACAGATAGATATAATCAAAGAGGAGTTTCAGCTGATAAGGAAGATGTGCATAATGCAATTAAGAATGTAGATAAAGGATTGTTTCCTTCAGCATTCTGTAAAATTGTTCCAGATTATTTGAGTGGTGATGAAGATTATTGTTTAATAATGCATGCTGATGGTGCAGGTACAAAATCATCATTAGCTTATATGTACTGGAAAGAAACAGGAGATGCTTCAGTTTGGAAGGGTATAGCACAAGACGCACTTATCATGAATATTGATGATTTGTTATGTGTAGGGTCTGTGGATAATATAATGCTTTCCTCAACTATCGGCAGGAACAAATCTGTTATTAATGGTGATGTACTTTCTAAAATTATTAATGGAACTGAAGAGTTATTAGCTGAATATAAAAAGTTTGGTGTAAATATAATTTCTACAGGAGGTGAAACTGCTGATGTTGGTGATTTAGTGCGTACAATTATTGTAGATTCTACTGTAGTTGCTCGTATGAAAAGAACAGATGTAATTGATAATGCAAATATAAAAGGAGGAAATGTAATTATTGGTTTATCATCATCAGGTATGGCAAGCTATGAAACAGAATATAATGGAGGAATGGGAAGTAATGGATTAACTTCTGCTCGTCATGATATGTTTTCAAAAGTATTAGCTGAAAAATATCCTGAAAGTTTTGATCCTTCAGTTCCTTTGGATTTAGTGTATTCTGGAACTAAAAGATTAACTGATGCTGTAGAAGGTTCAACTTTAGATGCTGGGAAGTTAGTGCTTTCTCCAACTAGAACTTATGCTCCAATTATTAAAAAGATTTTAGATAAATACCGTTCACAGATTAATGGAATGGTACATTGTAGTGGTGGTGCGCAAACTAAGGTGTTACATTTTGTGGATAATGTGCATGTTATAAAGGATAATATGTTTGAATTACCTCCTTTGTTTAAGTTGATACATGAAGAATCGGCTACTGATTGGAAAGAAATGTACAAGGTGTTTAATATGGGACACAGGATGGAGTTATATGTTCCAGAAGAAATTGCAGCAGATATTATTGCGATTTCAAAATCCTTTAATGTAGATGCTCAAGTTATTGGTAGAGTAGAGGATTTTAAAGGAAAAAAATTAACAATTAATTCCGAATTCGGAACTTATATATACTAATATGTTAGATAAATTATCAGCTATTAACGATAGGTATAATGAAGTAGAAAAATTAATTTCTTCTCCTGATGCTATGAATGATATGAAAATATTTATTCAATTGAGTAAGGAATATAAGGATTTAGAACCAATCATTAAGGCCTATAAAGAGTACAAAGATTTGGTAGGGAATATTGCTGAAGCAAAAGAACTTATTTCTACTAGTGATGATCCTGAAATGAAGGAAATGGCAAAGATGGATTTGGATGAAAACTTGCCTAGGAAAGATGAAATGGATGAGGAGATTAAAGTCCTTTTAATTCCTAAAGATCCTGCTGATGCAAAAAATGCTGTAATGGAAATTAGAGCAGGAGCCGGAGGTGATGAGGCAAGTATATTTGCAGGAGACTTGTATAGAATGTATTCTGCTTATGCGCAAACAAGAGGTTGGAAAACTGAATTGGTTGATGTGGCAGATGGAACTTCAGGAGGGTATAAAGAAATTATTGTCAATATTGCAGGAGAAGATGTTTATGGTCAGTTAAAGTTTGAATCTGGAGTGCATAGGGTGCAAAGAGTTCCTCAAACTGAAACGCAAGGAAGGGTTCATACTTCTGCAGCTACAGTTATTGTACTGCCTGAGGCTGAAGAGTTTGATATTGAACTATTACCATCTGATATTCGTAAAGATACTTATTGTTCTTCTGGTCCTGGAGGTCAATCGGTAAATACAACTTATTCGGCAGTGCGTTTAACGCATATTCCAACTGGGGTTGTGGCACAATGTCAAGATCAAAAATCACAGCATAAAAATTATGACAAAGCATTGAAGGTATTGCGTTCTCGTATTTATGAAATTGAATTGCAAAAGAAATTAGAGGAAGATGCAAAACATAGAAAAACTATGGTTTCTTCAGGAGATAGGTCTGCAAAAATTAGAACTTACAATTACCCTCAGGGTAGAGTTACTGAGCATAGAATTGGCTTGACCAAGTACAATTTACAAAATGTAATGGGAGGTGATATTCAAGAGTTTATTGATGAATTGCAATTAGCTGAAAATGCTGAAAAACTAAAAGTAGGTTCGTCAGCAAATGAATAGACAAGAGCTCATATCAAAAATTAAGCAAAAGCAATCTTTCCTTTGTATCGGTTTAGATACTGATATAAAAAAAATTCCAACTCATTTATTGAAATTGGAAGATCCTATCTTTGAGTTCAATAAACAAATAATTGACGCTACTAAGGATTTGTGTGTGGCTTACAAACCCAATATTGCTTTCTATGAAAGTATGGGGGTTAGCGGTTGGAACTCTCTACAAAAAATTTTAGACTATATTCCTAAAGATATTTTTACTATTGCTGATGCAAAAAGAGGAGATATAGGCAATACATCTAGTATGTATGCTCGTGCCTTTTTTGAGAATATGAATTTTGACTCTGTAACAGTTGCTCCTTATATGGGGGCAGATTCTGTTACTCCATTTTTGGAATTTAAAGATAAATGGGCTATCGTTTTAGCGCTTACTTCTAATAAAGGAGGATTGGATTTTCAGAAGATAAAAGGTGAAAATGGAAAGCAATTATTTGAACAAGTTCTGGAAACTTCAAAAGGATGGGGTACGGATGAAAACATGATGTATGTTGTTGGGGCAACAAGAGCAGAACAGCTTTCTGAAATTAGAGCTATTATTCCAAATCACTTTTTATTGGTTCCTGGTGTTGGCGCGCAAGGCGGTAATGTGCAAGATGTTGCAAAATATGGAATGAATACTGATTGTGGACTATTAGTTAATTCTTCAAGAGGAATTATTTATGCTTCTAATGATATAGATTTTGCAGAAAAAGCAAAAATTGAAGCTCAAAAATTACAGCAAGAAATGGCTATTATTCTATCAGAAGCAGGAATCTAAAATTTTATTAGATATACAATATAACCAATCCACTCATGGATTAATTCTTGCCATTTTTCTAAAGCCTCTATTCTAGGGAATAAAATGTATTCATAGCTTGTACTTCTGTATGATGTTGTACAATCAGTAGGGAAGGCTGTAACTGTTATGTTTGCTTTTTCAAAGCACAATTGAGCTCTTCTCATATGATTGGCAGAAGTAAACAATAAACAAGAACTATTATTGTATTTTATGTTTAGAATTTTTGCAGAATTCATTGCGTTTTCAATGGTATTTCTTGAAGTGTTTTCAATTATGATATCTTCTAATGGGATTTTATTTGCTAATAGGTGATCTCTCATTGCTTCTGATTCTATGTATCCGTCATTAAAAAGCATTCCATTTCCACCGCTTATCATAATTTTTTTGATAATTCCTTTATGGTAAAGTTGTTCGGCATCCATAAGTCTATCAGCATGTTTGTTGAAGTTATGTGCTTTTGTTATATTATCATAATCAGCAATTCCTCCCAAAATAATACCAATTTCATAAGTTTCAGTAGGTGTAAATCTTTCTATTTCCCAAACTCTAGCAGCTTCATCAGCAATAAAACTATTACTAAAAAAATAAAATATGCATATGCTAATTATAAGTAATTTTCTCCTGTTGTATTTAAAAATCAAGGCACTTATTAATAGTATAAAAATCCACATAAGAGGTTGACTTAAAAAGGCAAGTAGTTTGGAAGCTATATAAAACATAAATTTTATTTATCTTTCAAAAGTAATTTATTATTGGATAAAATTAAAAATGAAAGAGGATTTTTTACATTATATATGGAAAAATCAGTTGTTTAACAAAGCTGATTTGCGTACTGTTAATGGTGAAAGAATAAGTATTATAGATGTTGGTAATCACAATACTAATGCAGGACCTGACTTCTTAAATGCAAAAATTAAGATTGAGAATTTAACATGGGTAGGCAATGTTGAAATCCATGTAAACTCTTCCGATTGGATAAGGCATAAGCATCAAAATGATAAAGCTTATAATAATGTAATTCTACATTTGGTGTATAATGATGATAAGGTAATAGATACTGAAAGGGGAGATATTCCTCAGACCTTAGAGCTTAGCAATAGGTTGGATATTGATATATTAACTAAGTATAAAAAGATATTTAATCAAAAAGAAAGTGTTTTATGTACTGCTTATTTATCATCAATTGATGATAAACTTTGGAAAGAAACTTTATAAAAATTGGTTGTTGAACGATTTAGGAATAAAGTAAATGAGGTTGAGGAAAGTTTAAGTAAAACAACAAATGATTTGGAATGGGTACTATTTTCTTTCCTAGCACAATCTTTGGGGTTGAAGGTGAATAAGCAATCCATGCAAATGTTGGCTCAATCTATTTCAATTAAAATACTAAGAAAGTATCAAAAAAATGAATTTCAACTTTCGGCCTTATTTTTTGGACAGGCTGGTTTTTTGGATGAAGAGTTTGTAGATGAATATCCTTCAAAGTTAAAGCAAGAATATTTGTACTTGAAGCAAAAGCATAATTTTATTCCTTTGAAGAAGTTTGTTTGGAAATTTATGCGTTTGCGTCCAGCAAGTTTTCCTGTAATTCGTATTGCTCAGTTGCAGGTGATTATGAGTCAGCCTCATTTTTATTCTAAAATAAAATATGCAATATCTTATAAGAAAATTAAAGAATTGTTAAATGTGGAACTTGATGAATATTGGAATACGCACTATGTTTTTAATAAGTCATCAATAAATAAGAAAAAGCAGTTAGGAGATTCAACTTTGGATATTATTATAATAAACGCAATTGTACCTCTTTACTATCTTATTGGTGAAAAGGAAGAGAAATACAATGCCTATGCTACTACATTGTTGGGATCTGTAAAGGCTGAGCAAAATGCGATTGTAAAAAAGTATAGAAATGCAGGGAAGGAAATAAAATCAGCTTCTGATAGTCAGGCACTAATTCAGTTCTACAATTTTTATTGTAGTCCTAAAAAATGTTTAACTTGCAGCATTGGAAAACAACTCATGAAAAATGATTAATTTCTTCAGAAATTTTTTTAAAAAACAATTTTTTGGTGTTAGTTCTTGGTGGGCTAATCGTCTAGGAGTAAAGACATCTTTTATTCGCTTGTTTTTTATTTATGCAGCTTTTACTAATGCTATCACTATTTTGATATATTTGTTTATGATTTTATTGTTAAAAATAAGAAATCATTTTAAATATAGAAAACGAAAAAGTGTTTTTGATTTATAATAATTATGGAAAATTTACAAATAAAACTTACCGTATTACTTTTGCTTATTGAAGTTATTGCTTTTGCATGGTTGATTATTGATATTCAAAAATCTAAGAAAAATCAAAATAAGATTATTGAACTGGAACATCAGATTTTAAAAGTTGAAGGTTCTATTATGGAACTTGAAAAGACTATTGTTGAAAAGATTGATATACTAATTGATAAATCTAATGACTAAACGAAAAATTCTTGGTGTTTGTGCTTGGCTTGCTGATAAATTTGGGCTTGATGTTGGAGGATTAAGAATTTTGTTTGTTGCAGCTGCCATTTTAGGTTTTGGTTCTCCGGTAATCATCAAAACCAAGTGAATATTAAATGAAGATTTTA
>JABJNS010000103.1 GCA_018664745.1 Flavobacteriales bacterium
CTTAGATGATGAGGCTGCAGTTGCTTCAGCAGATTCATCTAAAATTGGTATTCAAATGATTGGTTTAGATGCTAGATACACTAACGGACCTATCCAAGGTCGTGCGCAATACATTGTTGCTGATTTAGAAAATACCTCAGCTTACAATACTTTTGCTGATTCAGATTTAGGATCAGTAATGACAGGGTATTACTTTGAAGGTGGGTACAACTTATTAAATAATAAAGATACAGATAATGAGTTAGTTATTTTTGCAAGACACGAAAACTATAATACGCATGCTGAGGTTGCAGAAGGAGTGGAAGCTGATTTAGCATATAATCGTACAGAAAATACTATCGGACTTACTTATAAAATAGCAAGTGGAGCAGCTTTTAAAGCAGACTACCAGTTATTAAGCAATGAAGCTAGTGATGTAGAAAAGAAACAATTCAACTTAGGAGTTGCTGTTTGGTTCTAAACAAATAATGAATCAGGTTAATACAATACTTAGATTTATCAAGGCTATAGCACCATCTGTAAAGATGTGTGCTGTAGCTTTTTTTAGTTTATTTTTTGTTTCAATTACTACTGCCCAATTTGTCCCTACAGAACAATCTACTAAAAAGGTAAATGCTTTAATTAATGAAACATTTGGTGCTGATATTTTGGCAACTCCTTTAGAGATAAATTCTAATTACAAATTAATAGAAATTGAAGGGGAAATAAAGGGGTATGTTTGTGTAGAACAAGCGCTAAGTAAACATGATAAGTTTGAGTTTGTGGTGATTTATGATGATCAGTTAAATATTCTACAGGTTAAAGTGCTGTTGTATCGTGAAGATTATGGATATGAGATAAAGAGTAAAAGATGGTTAAAACAGTTTTCAACTCGTGATGTAAGAAAAGTTCAGGCAATATCAGGAGCAACTATATCTGTTAACTCGCTTAAAAAAGCAGTACAACACCTTAACCAAAAGATGAAGAAATTCATTTTATAATATTTTTTTTGCAGCATGAATTTTCAGTTACATACTTTATCAAAATCATTAAGACACACACTTACTGTATTTTTATTAGCCCTTTCCTTTGGTTATTTTTCAGGTTTAGATTTATTAAAACATACTACCGATTTTAAGGTAGCTGGTGTGGAGCAAAATGTATTAGGAAATGAGATAGACGAACAAGCAGAAGAACTGCATTTTAAAATGTCAGAAAGAGCATTGCAAGGTCTTATACATAGCCATGTTATTAGTTTAGGCATGTTGTTTTTAATGCTCTCTATTATAATGTATTTTTCTTCCTATACTGAAGGAGTAAAGTGTTTTCTTATGATTGAGCCTATGGTTTCTTTGGTGGTAACTTTTGGTGGTTTATGGTTACTGTGGTTAGGGTTTTCTTGGATGAAATACATTATTATGTGTTCAGGAATATTAATGCACCTTTCACTAATAGCAATTATTCTTTTATTGCTAAAAGATTTATTACTACATAAATCATATTTTGCTAAGAAATAGAATTGTAATCACTTGATTATGAGGTGTGAAATAGTTGTGGAAAATAAAAAATAGTTTCAGATTGCATAAAATTAGTTGCTGAAAGCACGAAAATAGTTGACAAGAACACAAAAAATGTTGTTGAGAGTTCAGAACTAGTTGCGGAATACACAAAACTAGTTGTTAAGGGCTTAAAAATAGTTGTGGAAAGGGTAAAACTACTTGCTTTTAGTGAAAATTCTGTTTAAGAATTGCTCTAATTGTTCTGCAGTTCTTTTCGTAAAGAGTTCCCCATCCTTTACATAAGTAATTCCACCTGTTTCTTCCGAAACAATAATGGCAACAGCATCTGATTCTTCTGTAATACCAACTGCAGCTCTATGTCTCATTCCTAAGTGTCCTGGGAAATCATCATTATTACTTACAGGAAGTACGCACCTAGCACTTATTATTTTATTATCTCTTATAATTACAGCTCCATCATGCAATGGGCTATTTTTGTAAAAAATACTTTCTATCATAGGCATTGAAATTTCAGCATTCATAGCTACACCTCCTTCAGCAAATACGGCCAAATCATCTATTTGAGTAATTACCATAATGGCACCTGTTTTGGTTTTTGCCATGTCCTCACAAGCACGGGCAATTGAATGAGTGTTTAAATGGTTATCGTGCTCTACTTTAAAGTTGAATTTAAAAATTCCTTTGTTTTTAATCACTTTTCCTTTTCCAATAAACATCAAGAATTTCCTAAGTTCTTGCTGAAAAACAATAACCAGGATGATAACTCCAACCCCAATAAATTGCCCTAATATCTCACTCAAAAGTTGAAAATGAAAGGCATCTACTATTTTCCAAAGTAAGTAAATAGCAGCTAAACCTATAAAAATATTGATGGCTACAGTACCTCTTACTAGTTTGTATAATTGGTAAATTAATACAGCAACTAGTGCTATGTCAATGAGTTCAATAAAGCCAATATTTAGGAATTCCATTTATGCGAGATTTTTTGCGAATGTAGTGATTTTAATGCATTCCATTGCTTCCTTTACATCATGTACTCTTAAAATGGATGCTCCTTTTTGCAATGCTATAGTGTTAGTTATGCTTGTTCCGTTTAGTGAGTTATTAGGTTTTGTATCTAGTAAATTATAAATCATTGATTTCCTAGAAGTACCTACAAGTACAGGAATTTCAAATTGATTAAATTGCTCAAGTGCATTTAAAATTTGATAATTATGAGCTAAGGTTTTACCGAATCCAAAGCCTGGGTCAATAATAATCTGTTTTATCCCTTTTGATTTTAACTGTTTTATTCTTTCTTCAAAATAAGAAGTTATCTCTTGTATTATATTTTTGTAAGTAGGGTTCTTTTGCATATTTTGTGGGGTGCCTTGCATATGCATTATAATATAAGGAACTTGTAATTCTGCTATTGCATCAAACATGTTATTATCCATTTCTCCTGCTGAAATATCATTGATAATATGTGCTCCTGCCTCAATACATTCCTTAGCTGTTTTTGCCCAAAAGGTATCAATTGAAATAATAATTTCAGGAATTTCAGTTTTTAACAATTTGATAATAGGTAAAAGTTTTTCTAGCTCCTGTTCTGCTTGTATTAATGTTGCTCCTGGTCGGCTGGATTGTGCGCCAATGTCAATAATACTTGCTCCTTCCTCTAGCATTGTTTTACATCTGCTAATAATCGCTTGTTTATTTGCATATTTTCCTCCATCATAAAATGAATCTTCTGTTGCATTCAAAATACCCATTACAATTGGGTTTTTTGTTGAAAAAACACTTGAATTGCTTTTTACTTTTGTGGAATTTGAAACGCTAAATGATGTATATTTCGGCATTATTAAAGGTTAAAATTATATGGAACAGACAATTGCTGAATACGATTCAATAATAAAAAAATGTGAGGACATTTTTGCTAAGAAAATGAAAGATTATGGGAGCGCTTGGCGTATACTGAGAATCAGCTCATTAACCGATCAGATTTTTATTAAAGCACAAAGGATTCGCTCTATTGAACAGAAAGGAGAACAAAAGATAGAAGAGGGAGTGTCTAACGAGTTTGTTGGTATTGTAAATTATGCAATTATTGGGCTTGTTCAATTGGATTTAGGAGTTTCAGAACTAGCTGAGGAAATGGACTATAATGAGGTTATGAACATCTTTAGTAAACATGCTAATATTGCAAAGGAACTTATGATTGCAAAAAATCATGATTATGGTGAGGCTTGGCGTGATATGAGGGTCAGCTCACTTACGGATTTAATCTTACAAAAGATATTGCGTGTAAAACAAATTGAAGACAATCATGGTGCTACTTTAATATCAGAAGGAGTAGATGCAAACTACCTTGATATGCTAAACTATGCTGTTTTTGCGTTAATTAAACTAGAAAAATAATATTATGAAAAAGAACTTACCAATGATTATTCGTGTGCTAATATCGGCACTATTTTTACTTTCCGCAATTGCAAAATTATACCCTACACCTATGTTTGGTATTACTAAAGTGTTTGAGCAAGGACAACTTATACCTATGGGATTCCCAGAAGATTTAGTGCCTTATCTTTCTCGTTTCATTTTAGCAATTGAACTACTCATTGCTTTTGCTATACTTCAAAAAAACTACCTGAAAAAAATAATTATTCCTTCTTCAATCGGTTTGCTTATACTATTTAGTTTGCACCTAACTTATTCTATATTTTTAGGCGATACTGAAAACTGTGGTTGCTTTGGTGATTTAATTCCTATGTCTCCTTTACAAGCCTTAATTAAAAATCTAATTACTATTGCTGTTTTAGGGTATTTGTATAAAAATACTGCTGATGATAAAGAAAATAGCTGTTCAAAATTAAGTATACAATTCTTATCAGTATTGCTGGTTATGTTTGCTTTTTTACCTGTTTCATCTCAAACTAAATCAGAAGGAAGTAGTTTTGTTTCATTTGTTGAAGATGAAAACTTTAAGAATTCAGAAGAGTATAAAATTCTATGTTATTTTGATGCGGGATGTGAACATTGCCAACATGCTGCAAGAAGTTTAGATTCATTATCTAATTTGTCTGATAATTTCCCGCCTGTTCATATTGTGTTTTCAGATACTGAACAAGATAATATTCCTAACTTTTTTGATTATGTTGGTAGCGAATATCCTTACCAAGTAATGCCGTTTGCAAATTATGACACTGATGAAGTAGATAGTTATATGGAGATTACTTTTCCAGATTATGATAACCCAATTATAATTCTTTATAAAGGAGCAAAACAAATAAGATTGTTTGATGGTACTGGGTATAATGAATATCATGCTGAAGATCTACAATTACTGTTAGATAAATAAAATTGTGCTTGCTTATATTACAAAAAAAATAAGTTATGG
This sequence comes from Flavobacteriales bacterium, assembly GCA_018664745.1. Lineage (GTDB taxonomy): Bacteria > Bacteroidota > Bacteroidia > Flavobacteriales > BACL11 > UWMA-0277. The sequence goes on from JABJNS010000103.1 coordinate 4,876, forward strand.
TATCCTAGTTTTATGGGGGGTACTTACGCTAGTTTTCTTTTTGTTTAATGTATTACCTGGCGACCCTGCTCGTATGATGTTGGATAAGCGTGAAGATGCTAATCAGTTGGCTGTTATCAAACAAAAGTATGCATTTGATCGTTCGGTTGGGGAGCAATATGCTTTATACCTTAATGATGTTTTACCATTTTCGGTTCATCATAATAGTACTACTGCTTTTACTTCCCTTTCAAGTGAGAAGTACCAATTTACAAAATTGCTAACATCTACTAATTATACCTTTGTTGTTAAAGTGCCTTATCTTAGGGAATCCTTTGTTCGTAAAGGAACTTCTGTTACTTCAATACTTGGAAATACTTTTAAAAACACTTTTATTTTAGCAGTTTCATCTATTGGGATTGCTTTGTTTTTAGGATTGATTTTAGGGGTGTTTTCTGCATTGTATAAGGATACTTTTATTGACAAGTTGATTCTATTTGTTTCTGTTTTAGGAATGTCCTTGCCTTCATTTTTTGCGTCAATAATTATTGCCTGGCTGTTTGGTTTTGTACTGCATAATTACACAGGATTAAATATGACAGGTAGTTTGTATGAAGTTGATGATTACGGAAGAGGGTCTTTCTTGCAAATTAAGAATTTAATTCTTCCTGCAATAACCTTGGGAGTTCGCCCTTTGTCAGTTATTATTCAGTTGTGCAGAAATTCCTTGTTAGAAGTGCTTTCCATGGATTATGTGCGAACTGCAACAGCAAAAGGATTAAGTAAATTCACAGTTATTTTTAAACATGCTTTGCGCAATGCTTTGAATCCTGTAGTAACTGCTGTTTCAGGTTGGTTTGCCTCACTTTTAGCAGGAGCCGTTTTTGTAGAATACATCTTTGCTTGGAACGGAATAGGAAAAGAAATAGTGGATGCATTAAATAAAATGGACTTGCCAGTAGTAATGGGTTCAGTGCTTTTTATTGCATCAATTTTTGTAATCATTAATATAATAGTCGATTTAATATATGGGTGGCTTGACCCCCGAATTAGAATAAGTTAATATGAGAAAGAATATAGTTGCAGGGAACTGGAAAATGAATTTAAACAGACAGGATGGTATAGCTTTAGTGGAAGATGTACTGGGTAAATTACCTGCTGATAATAAAACCCATGTGATATTTGCTCCATCATTTGTCTATTTACATAAAGTAGCAAAAATGTGTGCTGATACTCCTAAGGTGGTTGCTGCTTCACAGGATTGTAGTTCAAATGAAAAAGGCGCTTTTACTGGAGAAGTATCTGCTAGTATGATATCATCATGTAAAGCGAGATATGTTGTTTTAGGGCATTCAGAAAGGAGAGCTAATTTTACAGAAACAAATGATCAGCTAAAAGCAAAAGTAGGACAAGCATTTGCAAGTGATTTAAAAGTAATTTTCTGTTGTGGAGAAAGCTTAGTGCAAAGAGAAAGTGGCGTTCATTTTGAGTGGATAAAATCTCAAATTTCTGAGAGTTTATTTCATTTGTCGGCTGATGAATTTAAAAAAATAGTTATTGCTTACGAGCCTATCTGGGCAATTGGTACTGGAGTTACAGCAAGCACTAGTCAAGCACAAGAAATTCACGCTTTCATTAGAAATTTGTTAGCTGAAAAATATGGAAAGGAGGTAGCTGAAAGTACATCAATTTTATATGGTGGAAGTTGTAAGCCAAGTAATGCTAAGGAATTATTTGCAAGCCAAGATATTGATGGAGGTTTGATCGGTGGAGCATCATTAAAAGCTGATGATTTTCTTGCAATAACTCAATCATTTTAATGGAATATACTGAAGTAGATATTAGGTTAAATCCTGTTGCACCATTTGCTGATATATTGGTGGCAAGGCTAAATGAAATTGAGTTTGAATCTTATAATGAAGATAAAACAGGGGTAAAAGCTTATGTGCAAACTCATTTAATGGATGAGGGAGCTGTAAAAGAAATTATTGCTGAAGTTGCAGAATTATGTGAGTTAAATTTTACCATCAATAAAGTAAAACAAGAAAACTGGAATGAGCAGTGGGAAAATAATTTTGAGCCAGTACATATTAATGAAAAGTGTGTAATTCGTGCTCATTTTCATGATTCATTTTCTGATATAGAACAGGAAATTATCATTACACCAAAAATGTCATTTGGTACTGGTCATCATGAAACAACCTCTTTAGTGATGAATGAAATGTTCGGAATTGATTTTAAAAATAAATCAGTTTTAGATATGGGAAGTGGTACAGGAGTTTTGGCAATCTTGGCTTCTAAATTAGGTGCTAGTTCATTAATAGGAATAGATTTTGATGAGTGGGCTTTTGAAAATGCAGAGGAAAATGCTAAGCTTAATATTGTTGATAATATTGATTTCATTCATGGAGATGCTGATGCAATTGGAGACGCAAAATTCGATATTATTTTAGCAAACATCAATAGAAATATTATTTTGCAGGATATAGCTACTTATGTTGGGGCAATGAATACTCAATCCGAAATTTTATTTAGTGGATTCTTAAAAGAAGATATTCCTTTAATTTTAGAAAAATCAGAACAACTTGGCTTGGAATTAGTTGTTTCAAAACATAAAAACAAATGGCAAATGCTACATTTAAAAAAGGCTTAATACTTTTTGTATTAACGCTTGTTTTTTCTTTTTCCACTTTCGCTCAGAAAAAAGGAAAATTAAAAGAGTTCTCTAAAGAATTTCCTGCTTATTTAGCTGAATTAGGCGAGTTTATGACGGCTTCTGATAACTCAGATTTGAAGGCTGTTTTTAAATCTTTTTCAAAAAGCTTATCAAGTTTAACTGCTTCAGAGCAACTACAAATAATGGAAATTTCTAATAAAATGTTGGATAAGCGAATGCGTGCTAATCCTCATTTTTCTAAGGTTTTATCAGCATTAATACATGTAAATGATCATGCAAAAGGAGAGAGCATGTTGCCACAGTGGTTATCGGTTGTTGATGAAACAATTGACAATACAACTACTAAAAAATTAATGTTGTTTTGTGCTTTTACTGAAGGTTTGGTAAAAGAGAGTGTTTTAAGATCTAGTAAGGCGGCTTCTTGGTTGGTGAATACAGATGATTATCGTTTTGATTTTGAAATGATAGAGCCAATTATCTTATTTAATTCTGAATTCAATTTAAGCTGTAGTGCTAATGGTGGTTCGTATACTATTGAAGGAACAAAAGGTAAATATTATTTTGTTTCTAATGATTGGGAGGGGAGTGGAGGGCTGATTTCTTGGGAAAGCCAAGGGTTTGCTAAGGATTCAGTTTATGCTACAATTTCTGATTATAAATTAGACACCCGTAAAAGTACTTTGATTGCTGATTCAGCAGTTTTTTTTAATAAATATATTTTCCCATTACCGATTATTGGTCAGGTTATAAATAAAGTTGCTTCCAGTAGGCAAGCAGAGAAATTTCCAAAATTTATCTCCTATAGTAAGAATGTAGAGTTGAAAGAAATTTTTCCTAATGTAGATTATAAGGGAGGTTATAAAATGCAGGGTAAAGAATTTATTGCTGATGGTGGGGATTATGCAGAGGCAAGAATTATTTTTAAACGAAATGATAAGCCTGTTTTTGTTGCCAATGCTAATCGCTTTAGTATTGGTGCTGATAAGATTACATCAAAAGGAGCTGGAGTGAAAATATTTTTTGAAAGTGATTCTATTTATCATTCTAATTTACAATTTAAGTACATAAACAGTTCAAGAAAATTGCAGTTATATAGAGATGTTAATGGACTTTCAGGAGCTCCAATGCTGAACACTTACCATAATATAACTATGGATTTTGAACTTTTGGAATGGAATATTGATAATGAGATTATTACATTTGGTTCTTTGCCAGGCACAGCAGAATCTCGTGTTGAGATGGAATCAGTGGATAGGTATTTGAAAAAAAAATATGAGTCAATGCAAGGGGTTGATGCAATTCATCCATTATTTTTAGTAAACAATTATGTGCGTGCTAAGCAAGAAGAAAAGTTCTTTGTGGAAGATTTTGCCAAATTTGCTCGTTTTCCTGCTGTTCAAATTCAGCATTACTTAATTCAGTTAGCCAATGATGGGTTTATATTTTATGATTTTAGTGATGAGAGAATAACAGTTTTACCTAAATTATATACTTATATAAATGCTGCTTCTGGTTTAGGGGATTATGATGTCATTTCTTTTAATTCTAACATTACAACAGGAGAATATAAAACATCAGATAAATATTTAGTTAATGCAGCTTTGAATATTGAAACTAAGGATTTGAATATTCTTGGAATTCATGACATTCAATTGAGTGAAGCAAGAGATGTTTACCTTTATCCAAAAGATGGATTATTGGTAATTAAAAAGAATAGAGACTTTATTTTTAATGGACAAATTTATGCGGGTAGAGGGCGTTTGAATTTATTTGGTAAAAATTTCTTTTTCCATTATGATGAGTTTAAAGTGGATTTAAATGAAATTGATTCTGTACAACTTTCAGTTCCGATTATGCCAATTCAAAAAGATATGTACGGAAATGAGAAACTAACTAAAGTAAAGACAGTGATTGAGGCCGTTACAGGTGATTTAAGGATTGATGACCCTACCAATAAATCAGGACTTAGAAAAGATAGTTTTCCTGGTTTTCCTATCTTTAGGTCGTTTGAAGATTCGTATGCTTATTATGATAGGCAAACAATTTATGATGGAGTATATGATAGAGATCGTTTTTCCTTCCATTTACAACCTTTTGAGATTGATAGTTTAGATAATTACACAGGTAAAGGTTTGGCTTTTGCAGGTACTTTTGAGTCGGCCGGAATTTTCCCTACTTTTGATGATACTTTGCGTTTGCAAACGGATTATTCACTTGGGTTTACAAGGAAAACTCCTGCTGATGGATTTGCTATTTATGGAGGTAAAGGAAAGTATCATAATGATATTCACTTGAGCCATAAAGGATTGAAAGGAGATGGTGATTTTGAATACTTAACAGCTAAAGCATCAGCTGAAGAAATTTTCTTTTTCCCAGATTCTACTAATTTATATACGCAAACATTTACAATAAATGAGGTCGTTTCTGGTATTGAATTTCCTCAGGTAAGCAATACGGAAACCTATGCACACTTTTTGCCATATCAGGATAAGTTGGAGGTGGATAAAAGAAAAGATGAATTTGACTTTTATAAGGGTCAAGCAAGCTTTAACGGAGATTTATTAATGCAACCAACTGGGCTTACTGGTGGTGGTGTTATGACATTGGATAAGGCAGAAGTAAACTCTAATCTCTTTGCTTATAATGCCAACTGGTTTGGAGCTGATACAGCAAGCTTAAATGTTTTTGAAGCTGGTGGGGCAATTGCTTTTAAAGCGAATAACCTCCGTACTCATATAGATTTAGCTATGCGTGAAGGGGTTTTCCATTCTAATGGAGCTGGCTCTTTTGTTGAGCTGCCAGCTAACCAGTACATCTGTTATATTGATAAGTTAAAATGGGCTATGGATGAAGAACTCTTAACTTTGGGTGATGAGGTAGCTTCCTCTAGCGCAGGGTCAGAATTTATTTCCGTTCATCCTCACCAGGATTCACTTAGTTTTATGGCTACTACTGCAAATTATAGTTTGAAGGATTATATAATTCATGCCAATGGAGTGGGGGATATTGCAGTAGCAGATGCAATTATTTATCCTGATTCAGGAATTGTAACGGTTGAAAAAAAGGCAATTATCCAAACCCTATATGGAGCTAGAGTACTGGCAGATGATTTAACAGAGTACCATACTTTTACAAATGCATCAGTTGATATTATTTCAGCTCATAACTACACAGCAAGTGGAGATTACACCTATACTGATGCTATGAATCAGAAGCAACAAATTTTCTTTAAGGAAATAAGAGTAGGGGAGGATACAGTTACTTTGGCTAGGGGAGATGTTGAAAAAGATAAGCCTTTCCATATTGATAGCAAGTTTGATTTTAAAGGAAGTTTGGATTTAATTGCTGATAGAAAAAATTTAACTTTTGATGGTTATTTTTTGGCAAATCATTCTTGTGATTTATTGGAAAAAGAGTGGGTGAAATTCCGTTCGGAAATAGATCCTAAAAATATCCTGTTTGCTTTGGATGAGAAACTGTATAGTGATGAACAGGATTTATTGTCTACTGGACTTGTGATGAGTTTGGATTCTACTAATATTTATTCTTCATTTTTAAGCAGAAAGGATAGGGCCATTGATGCCGATTTATTGAAAGCATCATATACTTTGGCTTACGATAAAAAACAATTCGCTTATGTAGTTGGTGGTCCTGATACTTTATCAACCTACTTTACGCTTTACGATAAAACTTGTAAAACGAAAGGGGAAGGTGTAGTTGATATGAACCTTGATTTGGGGCAAGTTAATGTTGCAACAGTAGGGAGTTTTATACATGATATGAAAAGTCAGAAAAAAGAGTTTGAAGGTTTCTTTATGTTAGATTTCTTTTTCTCAGAAGCTGCCATGCGTGTAATGGCTAAGGATATTTATTCTGCACCTGGTGATGGTATGTATGAATATGATGAAGCGTTTGCAAATAATTTAGGAAGAGTTGTTGGAAAAGAAAAAGGAGATATTTTAATGCTTGATTTGGAGTTAAAAGATGAGTTTGTTGATTTTCCTAAGGAGATGAATCATACGCTTGCATTTACCAAAACAAAATTCAAATGGGATAATGCCAACAAAGCCTATGTTGCTAAGGGTGAAATTGGAATTGGGAATATCTATGATAGCCAATTGAATGGTTTGTTAGATGGATATATCATTGTTGAAAAGGGCAGGAATTCTGATATTTTAACAATTTACTTGCAAACAGAATTTTATGATGAATATTACTTCCAATATAAGAATGGGGTGATGAGGTCATGGTCAACAAATGAGGATTTTAACATTGCAATACGGGAAATTGCTGATGGAAAACGAAAAGCGGAACCTAAGAAAGGAGCTATTCCTTATCGATATATGTCTGCACCTGAAGATGTTACTGAGAAATTCTTGAAATCAGTGAAGAAAAAGTATTAATTATTATCTTGCCGGCCTTTTATGTTAACTACTGAAATCATATTATTTATCCTGTTAGCTTACTTAACAGGAGCTTTTCCATCTGCTGTATGGGTAGGTAAAACATTTTATAAAATTGATGTTCGTGAGTTTGGGTCAGGTAATGCTGGGGCAACAAATACCTTTAGAGTATTAGGCAAAAAAGCAGGTATTCCTGTGCTCCTTATGGATATTTTTAAGGGTTGGTTAGCTGTTAATTATTTGTATTTTGTAGCAGTAATTCCAGAGTCAATTGAGCATCAATTTGAGATAAAATTAGTTTTTGGAATTGCGGCCGTTATTGGGCATTTATTTCCTATTTATACTGGTTTTAGAGGTGGGAAAGGGATTGCTACTTTAATGGGATTGCTGATAGGATTACATTCTTTAGCAGCTGTTTGCTGTTTTGGGATATTTATTGTTGTTTTTAGTATTTCAAAATATGTTTCATTGGGCTCTATTATAGCTTCTATTGCTTTTCCAATTATTGTAATTTTAGTTTTAGGATCTGTAAATTCATCTTTAAATATGTTTGCTGTTTTTGTTCCAATTTTATCGTTAATAACTCATCAAAAAAATATTGAACGCTTAGTAAGAGGAGAGGAAACAAAGATTATATTTGGTAAAAAATAACCGTTATGAAAAATTCTCCAAAGTCTAAGCAACAAGCTAGCTCAAGCAAAATTAAAGTAAAGTCGTTATTTTTAATTAATGATGACTATAATTCATTTGATCATGTAGTAGATTGCTTAACTGCAATTTGCGATCATGATGAAATTCAAGCAGAACAGTGTGCCTTATTAACTCATTACAAAGGAAGTTGTGAAATTGTAATAGGGGATGCTACTGATTTGGAACCAATAAAAGAAGATTTAGCTCTATATGGACTAAATGTTGAGATTCTTTAATATTTCTAGTTAAAATAATTTGCACTCAGTGCGAATAAATTATATTTGCAGCCTTTTAGGACTCGTAGCATAACTGGATAGTGCACTAGATTACGGCTCTGGAGGTTGGGGGTTCGAATCCCTCCGAGTTCACTAAAAATAATAATCCTAGGACGAGAGTTCTGGGATTTTTTATTTTATAATTTTAATGATAGCTGTTTTTCCTAATTCTAGTTGAGTAATTATAGGGTACTTAGTTTTGCTATCTACAAGTTCTATACGACTAGTATTTGGTGGTGAAGTACCTAAATTAGTTGCTTTTATTTCAATTGTATTCTCTCCATCTACTAATTTATATTTTATTTTTTTGCGTTTATTAGTAGTTTCAAAATCATCAAGGATGATGTTTCCGTTTATTGTAAGCTGAATTTTATCACCATCTTCCTTGTTGGCATCCCAAATAAACAGCTTTAGTTTATTACTTTCCCATTTAATGGTAAAATCATCACCATCTTTTAGTATTTCAGTTCTTTTAACCAATGTTGTATCTTCATACTTTTCATTGTATTTTTTCTCTACTTTCTTTTTTATTTTTTCAATTTTCTTTTCTAGCTTGGTTCTTTCCATTAAAACTATTTTCCCACTAGCACATTCAGTGCTGTCTAGAAAGTTGCCTGTAAAAGTACCTTGCACCCGTTTACTACCAAATTTACCCATTAGTTTTAGGTTCATATTGATATAGCAAAAACTATTTAAAGGTGCTTCAGAGTTGGTTTGGAGAATCTGAGTTTCTTGTAGTTGAAAGGATTTATCTTTCTTAAAATACAGGCCACTTATCTCACTTTTGGTTTCGTCAGGGGTATTTATATTGGTGATGGAGTAGCCATTTACTATGCCACTATCTTCTTGCAGTTCTAAACTAAAACTAATAGGGCTGTTATCGGATAAAACAAGTGTACCTAAATAACTGAAAGTATTTTGGCTATAGGTTAAACTGCTTAAAATAAAGCAAAAAATGGTAAGTGTATTTTTCATAATTGCAAAACTAAAAACAATAATTGTATTAATTTGAAATAAAATTATTATTGTGATGAAAATAATATTAACCTCTAAAAAATAAAAAATGAAAAAAATTGTACTATTACTTGTTACTTTATTCTCTCTGAATGCGGTTACTTATGCCTCTTTTCCTGTAACGGAAAACGGAACTACTACTGAGTTAGTTGCTGATAATGCGAATTTAGCAATGGAAGCTCCTTATGGTTCTAGTTTTAGTTGGGGTGGATTTTTGTTAGGGTTCTTTTTAGGATTGATTGGCGTGCTAATTGCATATTTAATTGATCCTGATTGGTTGAAATCTTCCTTATATGGTGTGTTAGCATTATTTGTTGTTTATTTAATACTATTGTTTACTGTACTTGCTGCTGTTGGTACTACAGTTGCTAGTACTACAACTATTTAATAGTTAGATTTATAAGTTAATAAAAAAAGC
>JABJNS010000104.1 GCA_018664745.1 Flavobacteriales bacterium
AAAATAGTCCAAAAACAAATCAGTAAGTGGCATAAAGTTTTTACCCCAAGCCAGCATAATGGATAAGATTGTAGCTAATAAAATCCAAACCCTCATTTCTGATTTCACAAAGAATAAACCAAAAATAAATAAGAACATTACAATTGCACCCGCATAAGTAGGTCCTGAAGTAAAAGGTTGCGTTCCCCAATAAAGTGGTAATTGTTTAATTAGCTGTTTAGCATTAGGCGCTCTTTTTATTGCATTGTAAGTTTCTGAATCAGTTGTTAAAGCTCCTTGAGAAGCTCCTCCATAAAAATTAGGAATTAAAAGCGTGAATGTTTCAGCAACTCCATAACTCCAAGAAGTTGCATAATCCTTATCCAAACCAGAAGTTTTATTATCCAAATTATTTGTCAATTCTGACTTACCTCTAGTACTATCCTTTCCATATTCCATAGTTGTACTTAGGCGAGTAACAGCAGTACCAGAAGCCAATAAAGCTGCTAAAACTAGAACTCCTGAACGCTTTGCAAAACTGTTAAGGTTATTTGCTTTCAAGTCTTTTACAAACTGAACTATACCAATCAAAATCAGTACTAACACTAAGTAATAAGTAATCTGTAAGTGGTTAGCGTAAAGCTGCAAAGCTACTGTAAGTGCTGTAAGCACACCTCCTAAAAGCATTTTTCCTCTATAAGTATACAGGACAGCAGCAACTACCATTGGCACATAAGCAATTGCAAGTGCTTTGGTCATATGTCCTGCCATTATGATAATAAAAAAGTAAGAAGAAAATGCAAAAGCAATTGCACCTACAGATGATAGGCGATAATCTACTTTTAGGCTTAGCAATAACAAATAAAATCCTAATAAATACAAGAATAATAGGTTGGCTGGTCTTGGTATCCCTAATTTAATAGCCTTAACAACATATTGAATCAAATTATTATTTGACTTTGTAGAAATCTGATAAGCTGGCATTCCTGAAAACATAGCATTTGTCCAAAGTGCTTCCTCTCCTGTTGCTTCACGAAAATCAGTCACCTCTTTACTCATACCTTTATGATGAGTAATATCTGGCATATCAAGGAGTTTACCTTGTAGTACAGGTGAAAAATAAGCAAAAGAAATACCCACAAATAATAGAATTACTATTAAATGTGGGCTTAGTTTTTTAATTTGTTCCATATGTATTTTTTATTCTTCAACTTCTTCAAAATCAACATAATCACCTACATTATCTGATTTTGTTTTTACTGAAGGTTTAATTTTTTCAAGCGTAACCTTTCCCTCCTGATGTTGTGGGTTTTGAGGATTTTGATGTTGCTGATTAAATTGCTGCTGAAATCTATCCTGCATTTTATTGGCAAAGCGTTTCATTAAAATTGGCGCAAAAATTCTAGCTAAAATCTTTAAAAGATAAGAAATAACGAAAAACCAAAACAGAAAATTCACTAAACCCATATTATCTACTTAAATATAAGTTTCTTTCAGAATATACTTTTGTAAAGTAATCATCCTGTAAATCATCAATAAAATAAATTGCTTCTCCTGTTGATTTCATTTCTGGACCTAATTCTTTATTAACATTTGGGAATTTATCAAACGAGAATACAGGAACCTTTATTGCATAACCATTCTTTTTAGGATTGAAATTAAAATCTGTAACTTTTTTCTTTCCTAACATTACTTTTGCAGCATAATTTACATAAGGCTCATCATAAGCTTTTGCAATAAATGGAACAGTTCTTGATGCTCTAGGGTTGGCTTCAATTACATAAACTACTTCATCCTTAATTGCAAACTGGATATTAATTAACCCTACTGTTTCTAATGCAACTGCAATCTTATTTGTAATATCAATCATTTGCTGACGAACATTATCGCTCAAATCAAAAGTTGGTAATACAGCATAAGAATCCCCTGAGTGAATACCACAAGGTTCAATATGCTCCATCATTCCAATAATATATACATTTTCTCCATCACAAATTGCATCCGATTCTGCCTCAATTGCTTTATCTAAATAATGATCAAGTAATACTTGATTTCCAGGCATATCTTTTAGAAGATTAACAATATGATGTTCCAATTCTTCTTCATTAATTACAATTTTCATTCCTTGCCCACCCAAAACATAAGAAGGACGAACTAAAATTGGGAAATTTAAAGTTTTAGATATCTCTATTGCCTCTTCAGCTGTTTCAGCTACTGCAAATTCTGGGAATGGAATGTCATTTTCTCTTAATAATTCAGAAAATCTTCCTCTATCTTCTGCTACATCTAACGCATTGTAGGATGTTCCCATAATCTTTATTCCATAGCGCTCTAACTTCTCTGCTAACTTAAGAGCTGTTTGTCCTCCTAATTGAACAATTACTCCAACAGGTTTTTCGTGACGAATAATATCATAGATATGTTCCCAAAAAACAGGTTCAAAATATAATTTATCAGCAGTATCAAAATCAGTAGAAACGGTTTCAGGATTACAGTTAATCATAATGGTTTCATAACCACATTCTTTTGCTGCCAACACTCCATGCACACATGAATAATCAAACTCAATTCCTTGTCCTATTCTATTAGGACCAGAACCTAAAACTATAATTTTTTCTCTTTCACTAACTTCACTTTCATTTTCTGTATACACTTTACCTCCAGCCTCTTTTGTCATTTCAAAAGTGGAATAATAATAAGGTGTTTCTGCTTTAAACTCTGCAGCACAAGTATCTACTAATTTATAAACACGCTTAATATTTTCGTTATTTCGCTTATCATAAACTGCACTCTCAAGACAATTGACTAAGTGAGCAATTTGTCTATCAGCATAACCTTTCATTTTTGCTTCTAGTAATAAATCTGTTGGTATAGAATCGATAGTATATTTCTCAATTTCTTTTTCAAGAACAACCATTTCTTCAATTTGGTGTAAGAACCAATAATCAATCTTAGTTATTTCATGAATTTTCTTAGTTGGAATACCTATTCTCATGGCATCATAAACCCTAAAAATCCTATCTCCACTTGCATGTTTTAACTCATACAAAATTTTATCTTGATCTGTTTTCCCTTTTCCATCTGCACCTAATCCATTTCTTTTAATCTCTAGAGATTGAGTTGCTTTATGCAGTGCTTCTTGAAAAGAACGTCCAATACCCATTACTTCACCTACGGACTTCATTTGTAGACCAAGTGTTCTGTCTGACCCCTCAAACTTATCAAAATTCCAACGTGGTATTTTAACAATTACATAATCTAAAGTTGGTTCAAATAAAGCTGAAGTAGATTTTGTAATTCCATTTTCTAATTCATCTAAAGTATAACCAATAGCTAATTTTGTAGCTACTTTTGCAATTGGATATCCTGTTGCTTTTGAAGCCAAAGCAGATGAACGCGAAACACGTGGATTGATTTCAATTGCAATAATATCTTCTTTATCATCTGGCGAAATAGCAAATTGCACGTTGCATCCACCTTCAAAATCACCAATAGATCGCATCATATGAATTGCCATGTCACGCATTTTCTGAAACGTAGTATCTGAGAGCGTCATTGCAGGTGCAACTGTTATAGAATCTCCTGTGTGAATCCCCATAGGATCCATATTTTCAATAGAACAAATAATAACAACATTGTCATTTTTATCTCTTAGCAATTCAAGCTCATATTCTTTCCAGCCCATCATTGCCTTGTCTATCATCACCTCATGTATTGGCGATGCTTCTAAACCTCTACTTAATAATTCATCAAAATCATCTGGGTCATAAACAATCGAAGCACCTGCTCCACCTAATGTGTATGAGGAGCGAATTACCAAAGGAAAACCAAATTCCTGTGCAATTTCTTTTCCTTTTAAGAATGAAGTTGCTGTTGCTTGAGGTGCCATTGATACACCAATTTTTAGCATCAACTCCCTAAACTGCTCTCTATCTTCAGTAATATTAATAGCATCTATGTCTACACCAATTAATTTTACATTAAAATCCTCCCAAATTCCTTTATCATCTGCTTCAATACACAAGTTTAAAGCAGTTTGACCTCCCATTGTTGGTAAAACAGCGTCAATTTGTGGATGTTCTTTTAAAATTTGAATAATTGATTTTGTTGTTAATGGCAACAAATAAATATGATCTGCCATTGAAGGGTCTGTCATAATTGTTGCAGGATTCGAATTAATTAAAATAGTTTCGATTCCATCTTCTCTTAAAGAACGTAATGATTGTGAACCAGAATAGTCAAATTCACAAGCTTGTCCAATAACAATGGGTCCAGATCCGATGATTAAAACTGATTTGAGGTCTTTTCTTTTTGGCATTGTGTTTTAGTTGTTGTTGTAGTTGTATTTTATTTTAGTAAAAATAGTTAATGCTTAGGTATAAAAAAAGGTGTTACTTAAAAAAGTAACACCTCATATATATCAACAAATGATAACCATTTATTTTTTATGTCTAGTTTCAGATGAAACAGAAATTTTATTTCTTCCTTTTGCTC
>JABJNS010000105.1 GCA_018664745.1 Flavobacteriales bacterium
ACATCCATATACAGTTGCAATACAAGAACCATCATCACAAGTAGCTAATGAATTATAGTTTTGCGCAGTTACATCAGTACAACCGTAAGCAGTATTACAAGTACCATCATCTGTATTTGCTAATGAGTCATAGTTACAAGCAGTAACATCAGTACAACCATTTACAATAATAATTGAGCAAGGATTAGTATGTACACCAATATTAGTCCAATCTTCATTATTCAATACAAGCCATTCCGAGATAATTGAATCAACTCCTGAAGAAGCTGTCCAATCGGTATTTCCTAAATTTACTGCACATTTACGCACCAAAACATGATCCTTTGTTGCTTCAGTTATTCCTGCAACATCCCATCCACTTCCTGGATCGCCATTAAAATCACCAAGTACATCAAGGATTACATATTCATTTCCTGCTACAACTGGGCTAGCAGGTTCTACTCCATACACCAATGCAAAACCATCATCACCATTACTTAAAGCAGAATAGGTCATATCTGCTTGTGCAAGAATGATAGAATCAGCTGAAGGATGTGCAATTACATAAACATCATTAGCAAGTATTACTGCTACAGAATCAAAAGCTAGCCAATATTCATACACTCCAACTGTTGTAGGAGAATTAGAAACTCTAGCTATTGCATAGGTTGATAAATTAACTGCATTTGCTGTAGCATTATAAATCTCTAAATACTTATTATTTGAAGTTCCCTCCGCATATTCTGAGAAAAACAAAGCCACTTTATCAGCCAAATAAATACAACTACCATCATCAGTATTTACAATAGAGTCATAATTCATTGCTGTATTATCCGAACACCCTAATAGTAAGGAAACACAAGTTCCATCATCAAAACAAGCAGTAGCATCATAATTGCTAGCCAATATTCGTACACTCCTAAGGTTGTAGGTGCATTAGAAACTCTAGCTAATGCATAAGCTGATAAATCAACAGCATTTGCTGTAGCATTATAAATTTCTAAGTATTTATTATTTGAATTTCCTTCTCCATATTCTGAGAAGAATAAAGCTACTTTATCATTTAGGTAAATACAACTTCCATCACTAGTATTTGCAATAGAATCATAATTCATTGCTGTATTGTCCGAACAACCTAATATTACAGCAATACAAGTTCCATCATCATAACAGGCAGTAACATCATAATTTGTAGCCAGTATATCAGTACATCCACTTATATAACAACAAGTTCCATCATCAGTATTTGCTGTTGAATCAAAATTAAAGGCTGTTGAATCAATACATCCTAACATTACAGCAATACAACTCCCATCATCAATAGTTGCAAGTGAGTCAAAATTAATAGACAATGAATCCATACACCCATAAACAGCAGCTAACAAACAAGGTGCAGTATGTTGCCCAATATCAGTCCAATCATTTTGTGATAACACCAGCCATTCTGAACTCATAACATCAGTTCCTGCTGATAAACTCCAAGCTGGATTCCCTTGAGTAACCGAACATTTCCTCACTAAAGTATGATCTTTTGTTGCATCAGTTATTCCTGCTACATCCCAACCATTTCCAGGGTCAGTACCATCCTCCCCAATTACATCAATTAAATTTCCATTATAAGCTAGCCCAACTGCATCATCTCCACTCCAACTTGCGTTACTCCATGCTATATCTCCAACAGCACTAATAATAGGATCAATATTAGAGCTCGAGTTATATACAATATAAACTTCACCATCTAGCAAAGTATCTGATAAACTTAAAGTATATTCTGGCCAATTTCCACCATTAGTAATCTTCCATAATTCATAATTAGCTAAATCAATAGCTACTCCTGTTCCATTATAAATTTCTATATACTTATTATACCCACTCCCTTCAGCATATTCTGAAATAAATAAATTACCATAAAAACAACTACCATCATCAACTGTTGCATTAGAATCATAGTTAGTAGCTGTAGAGTCGGTACAACCAGCTATTGGTACAGAGCTTGCAATAATTACACCAACCATACCTCCACTAGCATGTGGCTGACAAACATAATAATAGGTTTGTGGGTTAATAGGTATAAACATTCCTGTCGCACCATAACCAAAATTAAACCCTCCATTTGAAACATTACCAGATGCTAAAAATGTAGCTTGATCTACCTCTACTGCATTATGATATCCTCCTAATGAAAAATTAATTGTATCTCCAACATCACAAAAAATAGTATCTGGAGAAAAAGCCATACCAACAGTTGTTACGAAATAAGATGTATAATCACAACTTCCATCCTCTGCTGTTGCAGTAGAATCAAAATTGCTTGCTAACGGGTCAGTACAACCATAAGCTGGTGGTAATCCTGATTGAATAGCAGAATTTAATAAAATTTCTATAGTTGTAGAAGAACTATTTTCATTACAGAATGAAGGACAAATAGTAGTATAACTACTATCAGGATATATGACATAAAAACTAGGCTGATAATACATTTGATAATCAATTCCAGTTGGAGAAATATCATTACAGATGGGGAAATTTACCCCATAAGTATTAGCAAAAATAGTTAAATCTGAATCAGTTGTACTAGCATTTACTTCCAAAGCAAGAAACTCAGCTACATCAGCTCCTGAAGGGCCATAAGTTTGATAAGCATTTTCATTTCCAGCAGTATATTGCTGACAAAACCCACAAGTGGTACTCATTAGTTCTAAAACAACTATTTTTCCATTGCCTAAATAGGAATACAGATTATGAGTGTTGCCGTTTATATCATTAACCGTTATATCTGGCGCATATCCTGTTCCGTTTAATAAGCCTGATTGTGCATTTACAAAAAGTGTAATACAGGCAAATAATAAAGTCAATATTTTTTTCATAAGAAATTATGTTTTTGAATTTTTTCAAACATACAAAATTATGATTATAAACACAATAGTTTGTTTTTATATATTTTATTAGACACAATCAAACACTAATTTTGCTAAGGAAATAAACCTAAAATACTAAGAATATTTTCCTACAATGTTAAAAAGATGCCTGCAATGCTCATAAAGCAAGTCGTAATGCCTATAAAAATTAATCAATCTTTTAATGAGCAACAAATAGTAATTAACAAATATACTTTCTATTAAAATAAATTCCATTTACTACACAATAAAATCATTAACTATCGTTTACTTTGCATCAAATATTTTAAAACAATGAAAAAATACTTTTTTATTCTAGTAGCTATACTATTATCACTTAGTAGCTTTGCACAAGAAAAATATACTATTAGCGGCTATGTTCAGGAGGAATCTTCAGGAGAGAATCTAATTGGAGTGTCTATCTATGATAAGCAAACATATAAAGGAACTGCAAGCAATCAATACGGATTCTATTCTTTAACACTTCCTCAAGGAGATTATATAATTATATATTCATTTATTGGATATAAATCAATTACAAAAAATATTACTTTAGATAAAAATACTAGATTAAATGTGTCGTTAACTAGTGATGCAATAATTACAGAAGAAGTGATTGTTACTGGTGAAAGATTAGACAAAAACGTAAGTAGTTCTAATATGAGCCAAGCAAAAATTGAGGTTAATAATATCAAGCAACTGCCAGGAATACTAGGAGAGGTTGATATTATGAAAGCGGCACAACTCTTGCCTGGCATACAGTCAGGAGGAGAAGGAAATTCAGGGCTTTATGTTAGGGGTGGTGGCCCTGATCAAAACTTAATATTACTTGATGAAGCAGTGGTGTATAATGCTGCTCATCTTTTTGGATTTTTTTCGGTATTTAATGCAGATGCGATAAAAGACATTAATATAATAAAAGGAGGTATGCCAGCTGAATATGGAGGAAGACTTTCTTCTGTTTTAGACATTACTATGAAGGATGGTAATAATAAAAAATATGAAGCGGATGGCGGAATTGGTTTATTATCATCACGCTTAACCCTGCAAGGACCACTACAAAAAAATAAAAGTTCATTTATCGTTTCTGGAAGAAGAACTTATATAGATGTTTTATCAAAACCATTTATGTCCAAGGACAGTCCATTTAGTGGTTCAGGTTACTATTTTTATGATCTAACAACTAAAATTAATTATAGGATATCAGACAAGGACCGTTTATAT
>JABJNS010000106.1 GCA_018664745.1 Flavobacteriales bacterium
GGTTCCTTTTTTTATGCTTCTAATATTCCTTTTATTATCTCACAACCTTTTATAATTTCTTTCTGAGAAAGTGTAAGTGGGGGAGTAATTCGTATTGCAGTTTTGGTAAATAAAAAGTAAAATAGAATTAATCCTTTTTCTAAGGATTCTTCTACCACCTTTTTAGCTAGTAATTCATCTTTAAATTCAATGGAAAGCATTAAACCGCTTCCTCTAATCTCTTTGATTTCTGGATGATCTAGATGTGTTCTAAATAACTGTTCTTTTTGTGTTACTTCATTCATAATATCAGAAGTAAGTAAGTGTTGTAAAGTTGCTAAACTAGCAGCACAATTTAAAGGATGTCCCCCAAAGGTAGTTATATGGCCTAGTTTGGGCTCAAAGGTTAATAAGTTCATTAGTTCCCATGAAGATATAAAAGCACCAATGGGCATTCCACCACCCATACCTTTGGCAATACAAAGAATATCAGGGATTATATTATATTTTTCAAATCCAAAAAGTGTTCCTAAACGACCAAAGCAAGTTTGTATTTCATCAAGAATAAGAAGTGTTCCAGTTTGATTGCATCTTTCTCTTACTTTTTGTAAGAAGTTATTTGTGGGAGTTGCAAATCCTGTTCCACCTTGTACTGGTTCAATTACAACAGCAGCTGTTTGTTTGGTAATATTAACTAAAGAAGAAATATCATTATAAATTATTTGATTACAATTGGGTAATAAAGGACGATATTTTGCTTTGTGATCTTCATTACCCATTATACTTAATGCGCCTTGTGTTGATCCATGATAAGAGTCCTTACAAGAAATAATTTCAGGACGACCAGTAGCACGCTTTGCTAGTTTCATAGCACCTTCAATTGCTTCTGTACCAGAATTGGTAAAATAAGTAGTGCTTAAACTTTTAGGAAGGTTATCAGCTAATAATTGTGCTAACTTGTATTGTGGAGATTGCACATACTCTCCATACACCATAACATGCGTGTATTTATCTAATTGTTCTTTTACAGCATTGGTAATGATTGGATTGGAGTGCCCTAAAGTACAAGCAGAAACACCTGCAACAAAATCTAAGTATGCTTTACCATTTACATCATAAATATAGCTTCCTCTAGCAGATTCTATTTCCAAACAAGATGGAAAAGGGAAAGTTTGTGCTTGGTGTTTTTTAAAGATGTCTTTTGGAGCATCCATTTTATTTCCTAGCTACTGCTTTTATAGCTGCTGCAACAATTGCTTTTGCATCTAAGCCGTATTTTTCTAATAATTGCATAGGAGTTCCACTTTCACCAAAAGTATCATTTACACCAACCATTTCAATAGGGGTTGGGTTTTCTCTTGAAAGCAATTGTGCAATGCTGTCTCCTAATCCACCATTCAACATATGTTCTTCAGCTGTAACAACACATTTAGTTTTACTTACAGCACTTAAGATGGCTTTACTATCCAAAGGTTTAATTGTGTGAATATTTATTACTTCAGCAGAAATTCCTGCCTCAGCTAAGGTTTTTGCTGCTTCCAATGATTCCCATACTAAATGACCTGTAGCAAATATAGTTACATCAGTACCTTCTTGTAAGTGTAAGGCTTTACCAATAATAAAGTTTTGATCAGCAGGAGTAAAGTTAGGTACAGCTGGCCTACCAAATCGTAAATAAACAGGCCCTTCATGGTTAGCGATAGCAATAGTTGCCGCTTTAGTTTGGTTGTAATCGCAAGGATTAATAACGACCATGTGTGGTAACATTTTCATCATACCAATATCTTCCAGTACCTGATGGGTAGCTCCATCTTCTCCTAAAGTAACACCAGCATGAGATGCACAAATTTTTACATTCTTCCCAGAATATGCAATAGACTGACGGATTTGATCATAAACACGAGAAGTAGAAAAATTAGCAAAAGTACCTGTAAAAGGGATTTTTCCACCAATAGTCATACCAGCAGCAATACCCATCATGTTTGCTTCAGCAATACCAATTTGGAAAAAGCGTTCAGGGTTTTCATTTTGAAATTCATTCATTTTAAGCGAACCAGTAAGGTCAGCACAAAGTGCAACAACATTAGGGTTAGTTCTAGCTAGTACAGTTAGTCCTGCTCCAAATCCTGAGCGTGTATCTTTCTTTTCCATATTAAAAAATTTTTATCAGTTCAGATTGACCTGATTTAAGTTTGAAACTTTTTTCGTTAGTATAAATATATTGCTTAGCAGACTTTGCTCTGAAAACTACTTTATAATTTCCAGGTAAAAGAGTAAGGCGGTGCTGGATTTCATTTCCTTTGAAATGATAAATCTGTTCCAATTTATCCTTGTTTTGAAGATATACTCCTCCATAACCTCTTGAGGGTAGTAGTATATTAGCAACACCTGGAGTAGGGATAGTGTAAGTAGTTTTTGTGCTTTGGTTTACCTCAACATCAATAAACTTTTTTCTTGGTAAAGTAAGGAGTTCAATGTCATAACGGCCAGTTAGATAGTTTTCAATTGTATTGATTTCTTGCACATGCAAAGTAGTATCAACCCCAGCAGGACGAACAATATACTGATACTGAATTTTAGAATTCATCTTAATTTCCAGCTCCCCTTGAGGAGTAGACAGAGGAATAATAGTGTGTTTTCCTGGAGTAAGTATTATACTATCCACAGCAACAGGAGGGATAGTATGTGCAACCACCTTGTAGGAAAGTACAGGGTCAATAACCATTGTGTCAGGGTTACCATATGCATTCATAGTGTGAATGTAATTGTATTTAGCAACTCCTGTAAAGTCATTATAAAAAGTAAGGTTTACATTGGTTTCAGTTGGCTCCCCATTTTCATCCAACAGATTAACTTGTGCAGTAGTGTTATCAATAACATGAGAGATAACGACATTCAATATATTTGTGAAATCTGACTCTTTGCTTGCATCAAAATAACGACCAACACAATCAAAAGTATTTTTCCGACTATCATCAAGCCCAACACCAATAACAAAAGGCTTTAATATAATTCCTTTCCTTTGATACAGAAGAGATACAGCACAAGGATCCATACCACATTCTTCTTTTCCATCAGTAATTAGGATAACAATATTACGAGCATGACCAGTGGGGAAATCCTTAGCGCCTTCTTCCAATGAACGAGCAATTGGAGTAGTACCTCTTGCACGAATCATACTCAGTTTAGCTTTCATTCTATCAGCAACTAAGTGTGCAGGTAGGAAGTTAATTTCTAATTTAGTATCATCACAATCCTGAGGAGGATAACCCTTTTGATGACCATATACTCTTAGTCCAATCTCTAGGTTTTCCATTCCTTTTAAGGAATCCACCATATTGCTGAGTAGTTTTTTAGCAATATCAATTTTACGCCCACTTTGCCACCTACCTAACATGGACTGAGAAGCATCAAAAATAAATAAAATACGGTTTACAGGTTCCTTCTTTTTTTGTGCCAAAGCAGAAAAGCTCCCCATAAATAGGAGAGTAGCTAAACCTAGTATTTTAAATTGTTTAGTAATCACCTAAGGTTTCAGGGTTTTGTGCTAAAGCATCAGCCAATTGTTCATCATTAGGAGCAGAGCCATGCCATTTATGAGTTCCCATCATATAATCCACCCCATTACCCATTTCGGTATGCATTATGATAGCGACAGGTTTACCTTGGCCAGCTAATTCCTTAGCTCTACCCAAAGTATTGATTACTGCCTCAATGTTATTTCCTTGGAATTCTTCTAAGACAATCCAGTCAAAAGCCTCTAGCTTAGCAGTAAGGTTACCCATAGGTAATACCTCATCCAAAGAGCCATCAATTTGTTTTTGGTTATAATCAATAGTAGCAATAAGGTTATCTACCTTTTTACCTGCAGCATACATAAAGGCCTCCAACATTGTCCTTCTTGTAATTCACCATCACCATGTAAAGTATATACCATGCTATCGTCCTTATTCAGTTTTTTGGTAAGTGCCGCACCAATTGCATTGGATAAGCCTTGCCCTAAAGAACCAGAAGCCATACGCACACCCTCAAGCCCCTCATGAGTAGTAGGGTGCCCTTGCAAACGAGAATTTAATTTACGGAAAGTAGCTAGCTCAGCAACATCAAAATAACCTGAACGAGCAAGGATAGAATAAAAAACAGGAGAGATATGTCCGTTAGAAAGGAAGAAAACATCCTCATCCTTGGCATCCATACTGAAATTAGTATTATGTTTCATAACATGAAAGTAAAGAGCTGTAAGGAATTCAGTACATCCTAAAGAACCACCAGGATGACCCGAACTATTGGCGTGAACCATACGAACTATATCTCTTCTAACTTGAGAAATAACATCATTTAATTTTGAAATATTTGGCATAATATTGATTGTGTAATTTTTTGCAAAGATAGTATTATAGATAGTTGCTGGTTGTTAGTTGTTGGTTTTTTGTTGCTGGAAATTGAGTGATTTATTAACATTGAATTTAGTTGGTAGTGAGGAGTGACGATTGAGCATAAACAACAAACCTTTTTGAATTAGCTATGACAAAATATTCCCCTCTCTCAATTCTTGATTTCTCCCCTAAAAAAGGGGAGAAGCTACTTGAATTTTTAAACCTCCCACTTATATTCAGTTTTGTTCATTTTGGCCAAGAACCACCTTTGGAAAAAGAAAAGTTCGGGGGTACGACTTGCATCCCATTTGTACCAGCCTTTATTGCTTTGTAGGCTGTCAATTTCATGTTGTGCTTTTTGGTATACTTTGCTGTAGTTGTAATCATCCTCTAGCCAAAGGATACTTTTAATAATGGCGTTATTACGAGCACCTAGTCCTTGTTTTTTATAGTAGTAAAAGCGCAACTGATCCAATAGCTTATCTGCCTGCAGTGGTTTTTCTAACTCAATGGAGCAGCAGATGTTCAGTATCCTTATGGATAGGTTCCAACCTGCTTTATCTCTTTTTAGTTCTTGCACTTGGTTCAGTAGTGCTTGGGCTTTATCGTAAATTCCCTTATTAAAATAGCATACTGCCAAATAGTAGTTCCACATGGCTTGCTGAAATGCTGTTTTTCGGTACTTAGCAGTTTGTATATAAGTTGCCAGTGCATAAGCATCTTCCTCCGCATGGCTAAAATAATGGGCATAGAATTTAATGTTTTGTAGCTCAGTATAATTAAATGAGCCTACAGGAAAATACTGCTCGGCAGTAGTAATATGTTTATAAGCATCAGGGAATTTCCCTCTGAAAACAGCATTATACCCTTTGTTGGCTATAATGGAAGCAATAGTACTAGGCTTTTTTAGGTATTCATGTTTTCCTATATGTGCTAATAACTGCTTGCAATAGTTGTTTGATTTTACATAACGCCCATTGTATTGATGATAGTTCATTTGTAGCCGTAGTAGATAATATTGCAATGTTGGGCTAGGGTATTATCCAATAATATCCTCTACATATTATAAATACTTTCCAAGTATTGAAGTTGCTAATGATAAAGTTTATGCTGTTGTTAATTATTATGATTCTTTGCAAATTTTTGGCAATACCTATAACAAAGACTGTTTAATTTCAATAACTGACTTAGATGGAAACCCTGATACAATAATTGATTATGAAGATTTAGTGATAAGAGAGTTGGTTGTAGATGAATATGGTACGCAATATGCGGTTGGTGATTATTCAGGTGAAATTATTATTGCTAATGATACATTGGAAACTTATTTTGATACAATTTATCAACAATACTTTAGTGATGCGTTTTTAGGTATTTCAGATTCAAATGGCGTCTTTAAAGATTTTATTTCTATATCGTCTATAGCCCCAGATTATGGTGAGGATATTGTAGTTTTAGATACTTCTACAATTTATATTTCTGGTCAAGTAGTAAGAGATAATAATATTATTGCATCAGATGTTTTTGTAGAAGATTCAATGGTAATTAGTAGTCTATGGTGTGATGTTTTTACTTCTAAGTTTTTACTAAAGGATGAAGGGATTATTTCTACAAGTCTTAGTAATACAGACCAAATAATCAACCCTAATCGTCAGCTAATTAATATAACTGATGTATTGGGTAGGGAAAGTAAACCTACACCCAATGTGCCACTTTTTTATAGGTACAATGATGGTACTGTGGAGAAGAGGATAATTGTGGAGTAAATGTCATGCTGAGCGGAGCGAACGCATCTACAGGTAAGTGCAAAAAAGTTGTAGACTCTTCATTCTATTAAGAGTGACATAAAAAATAAAAGCCCCACCAAAATTAGTGGGGTTTTTCTTTTAACAAATAACTAGCCACTAAAAACTATCTTTTATCTTTGCCGACCTTAAAAAAATAATATTATGGCATTAAAGTGTGGAATTGTAGGACTACCAAATGTTGGGAAATCAACCTTGTTTAATTGTTTATCAAAAGCAAAAGCACAATCGGCAAATTTTCCTTTTTGTACTATTGAGCCAAATATTGGAATCATATCAGTGCCTGATGAAAGGCTAGAGGCACTTTCAACTATAGTAAATCCTGAAAGAGTAATGCCAACTACAGTAGAGATTGTGGATATTGCAGGGCTTGTAAAAGGAGCTAGTAAAGGAGAAGGTCTAGGTAATAAATTTCTAGGGAACATCCGTGAAACCAATGCTATTATACATGTGCTTAGGTGTTTTGATGATGATAATATTATTCATGTTGATGGTTCGGTTGACCCAGTAAGGGATAAGGAAACAATTGATATGGAATTGCAACTAAAGGATTTGGAAGCTTTAGAGAAATTGCGTGAGAAAAATGCTCGTACTGCAAAGTCAGGAGATAAAGAAGGACAAAAAATACTAGCTATTTGCGATAAATATATTGCACATATTGAAGCTGGGAATTCAGCAAGAAGTGTAGATGCTACAGATGATGAGCTAGAGGTGATTGAAGCATTACAATTAATTACTGCAAAACCAGTACTGTATATGTGTAATGTTGATGAGGCATCAGTAAAGACAGGAAATAAGCATGTAACTGCCGTAAAAGAAGCAGTGAAAAATGAAAATGCTGAAGTGCTATTAATTGCTACTGCAATTGAAGCTGAAATTGCTGAATTGGAAGATGTTGAAGAACAAGCAATGTTTCTAGAGGAGTTAGGACTTGAAAAACCAGGGGTGCATTACTTGATACAATCTACTTACAAATTATTAAAACTACAAACTTACTTTACAGCAGGAGTAAAAGAAGTAAGGGCTTGGACAATTACAGAAGGTACAAAAGCACCACAGGCTGCTGCTGTAATTCATACTGATTTTGAAAAAGGATTCATTAGAGCAGAAGTAATGGCTTATAATGACTATGTTACTTTAGGTTCCGAGCAAGCTTGTAAGGATAACGGAAAACTTTCAGTTGAAGGAAAGGATTATGTTGTAAAAGATGGCGATATCATGCATTTCCGTTTTAATGTCTAAATAATAGATATTAGTACTGAGATTATATATCTAAATACTAAAATTTAAGATCCATTTTTCCGGTTGAAAACCCTGTTAATAACGCACCACTAGTTTTTTAAAATAAATTCATTAGTATTTTATATTTGCTTTTTATCAAAATGATGAAGGTAAATAAGTAGAATAATGGCTGAAGCAAACTATAATGAAGATAGTATCCGATCGTTAGATTGGAAAGAACATATCCGATTACGCCCTGGAATGTACATTGGGAAAATGGGAAATGGTTCCTCACCAGATGATGGAGTTTATATTTTATTAAAAGAGGTAATTGACAACTCCATTGATGAATTTGTGATGGGAAATGGAAAGACTATTGAAGTTAGTGTTAAGAACAATAAGGTTTCCGTTCGTGATTTTGGTAGAGGAATTCCACTTGGAAAAGTAGTAGATTGTGTATCCAAAATAAACACAGGAGCCAAGTACGATTCCAAAGTATTTAAAAAATCAGTAGGACTTAATGGGGTAGGAACGAAAGCCGCAAATGCACTTTCTTCTTACTTTCGTATTCGTTCCATTCGTGATGGGAAAAGTAAGTTAGTAGAGTTTGAACAAGGAGCAATAACTAATGAAGAGCCAATACAAGAAAATACTTCTCGTAAAGGAACTAAGGTAACTTTTATACCTGATGAGGAATTGTTTGGGAAATACCGTTTCATCAATGAATATGTAGAGAAAATGATGTGGAATTATTGTTACCTAAACCCTCGGTTAACAATAATTTTTAATGGTGAAAAATTCTATTCAGAAAACGGACTATTTGACCTATTAGAACAAAGAACAGATGCTGAAATGCTTTATCCAATTATCCACTTAAGAGGAGAAGATATTGAAGTAGCCATTACCCATTGTAAAA
>JABJNS010000107.1 GCA_018664745.1 Flavobacteriales bacterium
CATAATGCCCAATAATAAACTTGTCATTCGTTTTAGGTTTTAGCTCAAAATCAGCTGCATCATAACCATTAGTGATTAACTCCACTCTACCCCCCCCAAGTCGTTTTAAATCCTCCATCCAAGTTTCGCTAACCGTTAAGGCTACATCAGCTGTTTGTAAAACTTCCTTTTCTAAATCCTTATGCTTCTTTGAAGAAGAGCTACTAAGATGAAATTCATCCAATAAATCCAATTCACTCCATGGATCACGGAAATCAGCTATCCATTTTAAGTTAGGTATTGCTTTTTTTAGTCCTAAGCCAATCAAGTGCATTGAATGAGGAGGACCTGTAGTAATGATATGCTCAATCCCTTCCTCTTTTATTTTTCTAAGTAATACTTTTACTGATGGCTTTACCCAATTTATTTTAGGGTCAGGAATAAATACATTGCCTCTCACCCAATTTAATACCTTATTTTTCAATGATTTTTTATTAGTAATAACTCCAGCACTTTGCGAGCTTTCTCCTTTACCAAATAATTTATCTTTAAGCGTATAAGGCTCCCAAATTGGTGTTTTCCAAATTTCAGCTTCAGAAGTAATATCATTTAGCAAAGATTCATCCTGTACTTCAAAATAAGGATTTTCAGGAGTATAAACAATTGGTTTCCAATCGTATTTAGGTAAATACTTTGTAAACTTTAACCACCTCTGCACTCCTGAACCTCCAGCTGGAGGCCAATAGTAAGTGATGACTAATACTTTCTTCATTAAGCCTTTAATTCCTTAACCGAAACAAAAGTTAATAGTAATAACAATATAATAGATGATGTAAATGCAATACGCTCCGATAAATGATATACTACAGGTTCAAACTTAAACTCAACAACATGGTTTCCGGCAGGAATTTGCATTCCTCTTAATACGTAATTTGCTCTAAAATGAGGTTTTAACTCCCCATCAACATAAGCATTCCATCCTTTATCATAATAGATTTCAGAAAAAATAGCTATGCCATTTTTTGATGTAGTAGAATTGTATTTCAAATAATTGGGCTTGTACTCTGCTAAAGTAATACTAGTACCAACATTATCCAAACCATCTATCATTTGCTCACTAAACCTAACATCAACAATTGCTGTATTTGCAGGGTTAAATCCGTTAAGTGAAGCAATTTCAGCATCAGCATTAGCAACCGTATTAATTTCATTTATAAACCAAGCATTGCCCATTGTACCAGGATTTTGCTGTGCTTGTCCTTTTGGCGTAATGAAATACTTAGTATTTAACATATTCAATACTGCCATATTTCCTTTTGCAATATGGTTTTCAATCAATTCTTGGTAACGCTTTAATTTTGCACCATGATAACCTCCAATTGATTTATGAAAGTAAGAAGTACTTGCATCATTAAAAGTACTTACAGACTGATTAAATACCCTAAAGTTAGGATCTTTATCTCTTAGAATCTGATTGTCAGCTTCTATTGGATGATAAGGTGTTTCTACCTTTTTACTTCTTACAAAATTATCATCATTCAAATAACGCTTATTAATTGTCCACATATCAGCCAAAACCAATACTCCAACAATAAGGATAACATATTTGCTACTGAGTTTATTCTTTAAAAACATCCACATTGACGCAAAAGTAAGTGCAATAAAAATAAATGAACGCCAGGCATCAGTACTTAAAAGGCCTGCCCTATCTGATTGCAATGCATCAACTGGCCAACCATTCTTAGCTAAACTAGCATCTTGTAAACCAACATAATCAAGATATGTAGCATACGGTAATATCTCATGTATAAAAGGAATAGCATTATACCAATCAACTATGGTATTTATAATAGGGAATGCTAAGCCTATAGAAAAAAGCAATGTTATACCACCTGTAATATAAAAGGCTATTTTTAATAGTTTCTTCTTCTCATTTTCTAATTTATCAGATGTTAAGAATTTATTTAAAGCTACAAAACCTAAAAGAGGGATAGTAAATTCTGCAATTACTAATATCATAGATACTGCCCTAAACTTATTATAGCCTGGGAAATAATCCAAAAATAAATCAGTAAGAGGCATAAAATTCTTCCCCCATGCCAGCATAATAGACATAATAGTCGCTAATAAAATCCAAACTCTCATTTCTGATTTTACAAATAGTAACCCAAAAATGAAAAGAAACATTACAATTGCCCCCGCATAAGTAGGCCCTGAAGTAAAGGGTTGGGTACCCCAATAAAGTGGTAATTTCTTAATCAGCTGTTTAGCATTAGGAGCTCTTTTAATAGCTTGGTATGTTTCTGAATCAGTTGTTAACTCACCTTGTGAAGCACCTCCATAAAAATTAGGAATCAGCAAGGTAAATGTTTCAGCAATTCCATAACTCCAACTAGTAGCATAATCCTTATCCAAACCTGAAGTTTTATTATCCAAATTATTTGTTAATTCTGACTTCCCTCTTGTACTTTCAGTACCATATTCCATAGTGGTACTCAAACGAGTAATGGCAGTACCAGAAGCCAATAAAGCTGCTAAAACCAACACTCCAGAACGCTTTGCAAAACTGGTGAGATTCTTGGCTTTTAAATCTTTAACAAACTGCACTACCGCTATTAAGATAAGTACTAGTACTAAGTAATAAGTAATCTGTAAATGGTTAGCATAAAGTTCCAATG
>JABJNS010000108.1 GCA_018664745.1 Flavobacteriales bacterium
GTTATTTTGATAAAGGATGCAGTGACAGATAGTTTTCCTAGTAACATTTCAAAGATTGGTTTTTCATCTATTGCATTGACAAATAGCGGAACAAATATCACCCTTAAAAATAATGCTGATAGCATAATAAATACAGTAAATTTTACTAATAATTGGTATAACGATACAGATAAAGATGATGGAGGATGGTCATTAGAATTAATCAACCCAAATGTACTTTGTTTAAACAAAGAGAACTGGAGTGCTTCCAATGATGTTTCTGGAGGAACTCCTGGGGAAAGAAACTCTATTTTTAGCAACCTTAACTCCATAGATTCGCTCTATATTACAGAAGTATTTTCAAGTGAATATCACAATGTAACAATAAAACTAAGCAGAGGCTTGGATAGTAATCAATTATTGAATACCTCAAATTATTTTGTTAATCCTATTGGTTTTCCTACAGCAATTTCTCTTTCAAATAATAACACAAACATCTTACTTACCTATACTGATAGTTTACTTGCCGGAATAAATTATACCTTACAAATTCAAAATATATTAGCTGATTGCCTTGGGAACTCAATCGACACAACTCTTCAGCATAACTTTACACCTCCATTTAACGCAACAATAAATGAAGTTGTTATAAACGAAATTTTTATAGATGAAAGTCCAAGTATTGGTCTGCCAAAAACAGAATATATTGAGCTTTACAACAACACAAATAAACGATTTTCTTTAACAGACTGGATACTTACTATTGGAACAAGTGAAAGGCAATTTCCAGCATCCTTTATTGAGCCAGACAGTTTTGTAATCTTGATAAAAGAAAATTCAATTGACTCTTTTTCAAGCAGTATTTCAACAATTGGATTTTCTTCTATTTCTTTGGCAAATGGTGGTGCAGATGTAATTTTAAAAGACAATAACGGAAAGCTCATCAATGCAATTTCCTATACGGATAAATGGTATAATAATGATAATAAGAGTGAAGGAGGCTGGAGTATTGAGCAGGTAAATCCTAACTTTTTTTGTGAGGGAAAAAATAATTGGCGAGCATCAATTGCAAATATTGGTGGAACGCCAGGAAAACAAAATTCAGTTTTGGAACAAACAGTATTTTCAGAAGAATTTAGGATTACAAAAGCATTTATTATTGATAGCAATACGGTACAAATTCATTTTAACAAAACTTTAGATAGTCTTACTTTATTGAACATTTCTGTTTTTGAAATAAATGGTATTTCTACTATAATTAATAATCCAATTACTCCATTTTTCAATGCTGTTAACTTAACTTTCAATTTTAATTTTTCAGCAAATACAACCTATACTATTTTAGCAAATGGACTAATGGACTGTTCTGGAAATTTGCTATCCAATAGCATGGAGTTTGGAATTCCTGACTCTACTTTAGTTAATGATATTATCATAAATGAAATTCTGTTTAACCCTAAAGATGATGGAGTAGATTATGTAGAAATTTACAATAATTCTAACTCCTTTTTTGATTTATCAAAATTACGAATAGCCAATTTCTTTGAATTGGGAGGGGTATTAAGGCCTGAACACAGTAAAATTATTACTGACGAAACATTGCTTTTTGCCCCCCAAACTTATTTAGTTTTAACTACTGATTCATCTAAAGTAAAAGCCCAATATAATTGTGAAAATTCTTACAATTTTATTGAGGTTGAAAGTATGCCAACCCTATCCAATGAAGAAGGTACAATTTGTATTGTACATCAATCCTTAAACCAAATAATAGATGCTTTTGCTTACCATGAAGATATGCACTTTTCGTTATTGGAAACAGAAGATGGCGTAAGCTTGGAGCGCTTAGCTATAAATACCGAAACGCAAAACACTAGCAATTGGCATTCGGCAGCAAGCACGGTTGGTTTTGGTACGCCAACTTATAAAAACTCCCAAGAATACATCAGCCAGAGTATTGGAGAAATAAATATTGACCCCAAATTATTCAGTCCTAACAATGATGGCTATAAAGATGTTTGCTCCATAAATTGGAGTTTCAGCAAAACTAACTTAATGGCTACCATCAAAGTTTTTGATAATGAAGGGAGGCTAGTAAAAAACCCAATGAACAATCAAATGATTGGAAATAAGGGAAGTACTATTTGGGACGGAACATCAAAAAATGGCTTACAACTAAACACGGGTATGTATATCGTTTGGATGGAGGTTTTTAGTGAAGACGGTACAACTGAAAGGTTTAAGAAAGTAGTAGTTTTAAATAGATAATGCCAGCAACCGAACACATAAAAAGCTTACTAAAACTTATCCCTGAAAAAGCAGGGATCTATCGATACTATGATAAAAATGAAACTTTATTATATGTTGGAAAAGCAAAAAA
>JABJNS010000109.1 GCA_018664745.1 Flavobacteriales bacterium
AACGACTTGTAAATTGAAAGCATTACTTAATCTAAGTTTGGTGCCAATTTAAAAAAATCATTTGTAAAATATATCTACTATTATTTAATTTAAGTATTTATAGCTGTTTTGTTATATCTATATACACAACCTATTTACTCTAAGAAAAAACCATTCTACAAAACCCACCCCTCCGTCAGGTAATCAGACAGGTTAGGAAGTTTTTAGGTTTTCTATGTGTCCCAATGTCCCAATCCTTAGGGATGGGACAGGGACAGTATAATTTAGAGCAACTTCCTTTGAATTGAAGATTTAGAGACTTGATGTCCTTTTTCAGACAACTCGCCACTAATCTGACGATAAGACTTACCATCATCTTTCATCTGCTTTGCCATTGGAATCCATTCCTCTGAAGCTAACTCATTTAATGGAACTTGATCACCAGTATTGTCAAAAGATAAATACTCATTAAACCTCAACACATAACTCATAGACTTGGAGGACTCTGGAATATAATTATTCTTTATAACACACAAGTGCCTTAGAGACTCATCACTATCATCCTTTGTTAGCATCAAAACACTCCTCATCTTAGCCTCAAAACCTTGAGATCCAAGTATGCTATTCTTATTTGGTGCCATACCAGCAGAAGCTTTCTTTGTATGATGTAAGAAAATAACTGTAACTCCAAACTCATTGGCAATGTTGTTATACATATTAAGAAAGGATCTAACCTCGTTTGAATTGTTCATTGAACCAGTAAAAAGATCTGCATATGAGTCTATTATGATCAAATCAACACAGTTAGTTTTCACAACCTCTTTTAGGTTATTAATAATCCCCTCAGTATTGTAAACATACTTTAGCTTTGCTAATCGATCATCTTTAGCCTGATCCTTTCCAAAGTGCTTATTGAGCCATACAGAAGTAGCCATTTCTCCGTCTTCAGTACTAACATAGATAACATTCCTACAGGACTCTTTTAATTTGAATCCTAAAAAATCACTATCACCGTAAACTAAAGAGAGTGCAAGCTGCCTAAGGAGGGAACTCTTTCCTGTGTCACTTTCCCCTACTAGGGCACACAAAGTGCCCATGGGGATAAGCTTATCGACTAAAAACTCAATACTATTGTAGTTTTTGTTTTTAATCTCGTCTGCTCCAATGAAAAGTTTCTTGAGACTTCCTTCAATCTGGAAGGGGAGGTCTGTCATTTTCTTCTTTTTATTATTTTCCTCCATGACTCCCAAATTTTAGGTTATCTGCTTGGTTAAGAATCTCTGTTTTTGAAACTCTTTTCTTCTCCTTAACCCACTGATCAAGTTCCTCTCTAAAAAAGTAGATTTTACTTCCTGGACGGTCTTGATAGTGAGGGATATCTCCTTCTTCAACTTCTAAATAAATCTTCTGTTGGGAGACTTCAAGGTGCTGGGCTGCAGATTTGACTCCGATTGGTCCAGATTGCTTGGTACTGAGGCTCTTTTTGATAGCAGAGAGCTCTCTGAAAACTGACTGTAAGATGCTTACTGTTTCTTCAGCAGACTTACTACTTAAATAATTTTTCAATTACATGTAGTTTAATAAGCCAAAAAATTTGAAGATGTAGGAGGGAAATTGTAGATTTGATGTGTTGAATAACAAACTGCCAAAGTTCCCTGGCCTACAAAGCCATATCTTTGGCTTTTTTATTTGATAGCAAGCTAAAACGCTTTTTTTATTTATAAAAGAGATACTTCTTAACAAACAGTGCTAGTTCTCCACAAATATCCAAATAAAATCTAGTTAGTAATTATCTCTTTATAAAAGTAACCTTGTGTTTATAGCACTTCCAAGGAAAAAATCTATGATACAGCATAAATACATAAAACATCAAATCGAATAAAATTCATAAGGATTTTTGAAGATTTCTTAGGTCTTCTTCAATAAGTGAGGACATGTAGTTTTCTGTTGTTTTTATGTCTTTATGACCGAATGCCTCCTGTATTATATAGGGACTCACCTTCTTCTTTTTCATCTCTGTAGCAAAGCTGTGTCTCGACCAGATAGAAGAGATATCTTTTGATATGTCAAGCTCTATGGCTAACCTTTTAAGGTGCTGATTGATTTTCCTAATGAAGTTCTTACCTGATCTATACTTCTGCTCTTCAGTCATAGAATCATCAAGGACATTGAAAATATACGATCCTCTTCCTTTGTATTTTTTAATGATCTTAGTCGTTCTTTTATCTACAAACACTGTATTCTTTCTCTTGACTTTACTACGTCTAAATGTTTTACTTCTGTAATAGAAAATTTTGTCATCGTGTACATTACTCCACTGCAACTTAATTACATCTCTTAAATTGATGCCCATCCAATAATAGCTGAGTTTCCAGAAGTCTGCAGCATGTTGCTTGTAAGTGCAATTAGATTGGTACTTTAATAGTTTGGTAATCTCCTTGGTAGGTAGTGGTCTTTTATTATTCTCTGCTGTTGGAATAGTGTATTTTTTCTTACCAAATGGATATTCTTTTTGTGAGATTTGCTCCTCATCGACAAGTTCATTTACAATAATTCTTAGGTGCCTTATGTATATAGAGTAGCCAGAGATTTTGTAATCATCTCCATTACTTTTTTTACGACTCAAATACCAGGCTTCTAGGGACTCAAACCATTTAACCGACATATCACTCACCTCAACACCATTACCCTTGGAAAAGCTCTCTAAAAGCTTCCTAAGACCTTTATAAATATCTCTTGAGGAGTACTGCTGGTTAATACCACATTCAACAATCTTTCTGTCTATGTAGTAATACAGATTGGCAGATTGTTTTGTTCGTCCAAACATCAACTTTTCAAAGTCATCGTGGGATCTGACAACATTACTTTCTAGAACATCAGTGGCATTTGACAGTACCCTTTCAAGGTAAGCCCTTAATACAAATGTATCTCCCTTGACTGTTGCCTTGTGGTTCATTGCTTTCTGGAATGTAGAGGGATCTGAAAATTTGTTACAACTGTACATCTTTACACGTTTACTTGCACGATTCCAGACTCTAAGTTTAATTGGATGATTTCCATTTACATCAGTTGATCTTCTGTCAAGCTTGATGCTTACTACAAAATTTAAAGATTTACTCATTTAATAAAATTTAGATTTAACAATATTTACTTGCACACTATTTGCACACAACTATTGAGTAAAACTAAAAGAGAGTAGTACAAACTGAAAGAGATGTAATCTCTAATTTGCTGTTATACAACACATTAGTAAATTTTATAAAAGATCAGGAAATTATTCTTTTGACTGGCAGTCAAGAGGTCGTCGGTTCGAGTCCGATCTTCTCCACTAAAGTAAACACTTTATAATCCAATTATATCAAGCCCTTCAAATTATTGGGGGGTTTTTTTCTTACAGTTAAATCACATACTAAAATTATTCAATTTTTTGGCACTAATCCATAAAGAGAGGTAAATCTTCATATTTTACCTGTTCTGTTAGGACAGATTTTAGTCTTGGTAGTATATACTGTGAAGTTATTTGAATAGTTTAAGTTTTTGGTCCATTGTTATCTCTGTAATATCCAAAGCATCTACAACACCTTCTACTAATGTTTGTAGTTTCTCTTTTACTTCTGATGTTAGTTTGTTGGGTATTCCTGCTATTCTTCCCATATCTATTTTAATTCAATCTAAATGCGTATTAAATACAAAATATTGTCTATTCTGTTTTTCCTTTTATGTTTGTGTAAAACATTAATATTATGGACAATATTTCTATGAGTAATTCTTGCATTAACTGTGTTAATC
>JABJNS010000110.1 GCA_018664745.1 Flavobacteriales bacterium
ATTGATCTCTCTGCTTTTGAAAAAGTATATCTATTACCTTACCAACCTACTTCTGAAAACTTAGTAAATGATTTTGTTTCAATAATAAAAAATCAATTACCAGATAATATAGAGCTTTACAAAGTTGTCTTGTCAGAAACTGCTAATTCCTTTGCTGAGTGGTGTTTGGACGATAATGAATAATTTATAAAAAAAACAGCAGATTTTCTACAGAATTAAATTAGTAAATCCTTAATTTTGCACTCGTAAAAACACACACATGACAAACTTATTAATTGCACTAGTAGTTTTCTTAACAATTGCCGCTATGGTTCAGTTGGTTAGAGTTAACGAATTACTTTCTGAAATCACAAATAAGGATACAAACGAAGTTACAGATGAAGATAATAACCAAAATGGAATCCTGTTTATAATAATTGGATTTGGCTTTCTAGCATTTGTTATTTGGCAGATGATCACATGGGATCATTTACTATTGCCTCCAGCAAGTTCTGTTCATGGAGCAGAGATTGACGGTTTAATGCAAGTTTCAATGACTCTAATTTTAGTTGTTTTCTTTGCGTTAACTCCAATGCTTTTTTACTTTGCTTACAAGTACAGAGGAAAAAAAGAAAACACTGCATACTTTTTTGCTCATAACAATAGATTAGAAGTTGCTTGGACTGTCATACCAACTATTGTGCTTACTGCATTAATTATATACGGACTAAGAACCTGGGATAGAGCAATGAATCCCGATGTCTCTGATGCTACTGTAATTGAAGTGTATTCTAAGCAATTTGATTGGACGGCAAGATATTCAGGAGCTGATAATATTTTAGGTGATGCAAACTTTAGATTAGTAGAGGGACGAAATACCTTGGGTGTTGATATTAATGATGAAAAAGCTGCTGATGATATAGTTGTAAGAGAGGTGCATCTGCCAGTTAACAAGCCAGTTTTGCTAAAATTTAGGTCACGCGATGTTATACATTCGGCTTTTCTACCCCACTTTAGAGTTCAAATGAATTGTGTTCCGGGCCTATCTACTCAATTTGCCTTTACTCCAACAAAGACAACTGCTGAAATGAAAGAAAATGAAGGCGAGGACTTTGAATATGTATTGCTTTGTAACAAAATATGCGGTTCTGCACATTTTAATATGCAGATGAAATTTGTTGTTGAAAGTGAAGAGGATTACAACAAGTGGATAAATTCACAAAAAACAGTTCAAAATACATTAACATTAAAATAATATATAATGTCAGATCATCATCATAAAGAAACTTTTATAACAAAATATATATTTTCTACGGATCACAAGATGATTGCTAAACAGTTTCTAATAACTGGTATGTTTATGGCTTTAGTAGGAATGCTTATGTCTGCAGTTTTTAGAGTTCAGCTTGCAAATCCTGGGGAGTATTCTGTTTTGTATAATTTATTACCTGGAGGTTGGATAAGTGAAGATGGGGCCTTAAATCCTGATAAATATTTAGCCCTTGTAACCATGCACGGGACAATACTTGTTTTCTGGGTTTTAACTGCTGGTCTTTCGGGTACATTTGCTAACTTTTTAATTCCTCTTCAAATTGGAGCTCGAGATATGGCATCAGGATTTATCAATATGCTTTCATATTGGTTCTTTTTCATAGCTACTGTTGTTTTAATGTCATCAATTTATGTTGAAGGTGGTCCCGCATCTAGTGGATGGACTATTTATCCACCACTTAGCGCATTACCCGAGGCCATTCCTGGTTCTGGAACTGGAATGACACTGTGGCTTTTAAGTATTACATTATTTGTCGTTGGGTCTTTGTTGGGTGGATTAAATTATATTGTTACAATCTTAAACCTTAGAACTAAGGGTATGTCAATGCAAAGAATGCCACTAACATGTTGGGCGTTATTTGTTACTGCTATTCTTGGAGTTCTTTCATTCCCAGTTTTACTTTCTTGTGGGTTATTACTTCTTTTTGACAGGTCATTTGGAACGAGTTTTTATCTTTCAGATATTATAATTAATGGGGAGGCATTACACTACGCAGGAGGAAGCCCTATATTATTTGAGCACTTATTCTGGTTCTTAGGTCATCCAGAGGTTTATATTATTTTATTACCAGCTTTAGGAATAGTTTCTGAAGTGATTGCAGTTAACTCTAGAAAACCAATTTTTGGGTATAAAGCAATGGTTGGTGCGATTTTACTTATTGCTTTCCTATCATTTATTGTTTGGGGGCACCACATGTTCATGACTGGAATGAATCCATTTTTAGGATCTGTATTTACTTTCACAACACTTTTAATTGCGATTCCATCAGCGGTTAAGGTGTTTAATTGGTTAGCTACTCTTTGGCGCGCTAATATTAGATTTACCCCTGCAATGTTATTTGCAATTGGAACCGTTTCGGCATTCATAACAGGGGGATTGACAGGGCTTATTCTTGGGGATAGTGCCTTAGATATAAACGTTCACGATACATATTTCGTTGTTGGTCATTTTCACATTGTAATGGGACTTTCTGCTATTTATGGAATGTATGCTGGAGTATATCATTGGTTTCCTAAAATGTATGGGAAGATGATGAATAAAACTTTAGGATATATGCATTTTTGGACAACATTTATATGTGCATACGGAGTATTTTTTCCAATGCACTTTTTAGGATTAGCTGGTCTTCCAAGAAGATACTATACTAATAGTTCTTTTCCTATGTTTGATGGGTTAAGTGATATTAATGAGATAATAACATTCTTTGCTTTAGCAGGGGCGGTGGCGCAAGCAATTTTTATCTTCAATTTTGTTTACAGTATTTTTAAAGGAACTAAAGCCTCGAAAAACCCATGGAAGGCAAATACGCTTGAATGGACTACTCCAGTTGAAAGAATTCATGGTAATTGGCCGGGTGAATTACCTGTAGTAACAAGATGGGCTTATGATTATTCAAAGCCAGGTGCTGAGGAAGATTATATTCCCCAAAACGTTCCATTAAAAGAAGGAGAAGAAGAACATTAATATGGCCACTATAGTTGAAAATAACGCGAAAAAGCAATTGCTCTGGATTGGAATGGGTTCAATTATCATGTTCTTTGGGGGATTAACTTCTGCTTATATTGTACGTAAGCCTGAAGGAAATTGGCTGGAATTTGTATTGCCAGAATATTTTACTATTAGTACAATTATAATTGTATTTAGCAGTATTGTTTTATTCTTTGTTAAAGGTCAATTGCGTAAAAATAATTCTGCTTTTCAGCTAGTTTTAAGTGTATTGCTGTTGGGCTTGTTATTTACATTTTTTCAATTTAAAGGTTGGCAACAATTAATAAGTCAAGGAATATATTTAACTGGAGAGGGAAGTAACGCTTCAGGTTCG
>JABJNS010000111.1 GCA_018664745.1 Flavobacteriales bacterium
CCACATTTGTAGGTTTGTATGGGATGATTGTATTGTTTGGCAGCAATACTAAGATTTAGCTCTCTACTACTCATAGAGGTAAGATGCGAAAAAGTATCGCCCCTTCCAATGCCTAAATAAAAGGCAATTGGTCCTAAGCCGTGTGTGGTGTAGAAATTACCATCACGCTCAGCATGTTCGTGCAAGCGCCATTGTCCTTCATAGTAAGTATCATGCAGCAATAAATCCCTTAAATCATGAAGATAAGCCCCTTCAGTATGTGTTATGTCGCCAAATACGCCTTCTTGTATCATATTTAATACCCAAAGCTCTTCTTCATTATAATTGCAATTTTCCATCATCATGCAATGTTTTTGGGTGCGTTCAGCCGTTTCAATTATTTTCCAACAATCCTCAATAGTAGAAGCAACTGGCACTTCACTACCAACATGCTTTCCGTTTTCCATGGAATAGATTGCCATTGGTGTGTGCAAATCCCAAGGAGTTGCAATAATGACTAAATCAATATCATCTCTTGTAGTTAGCTTTTTCCATTCACTTGCAGATTGGTAGTATAGGCTAGGTTTTTTGTTTTGCCAAATGGCTAATTTTTCAGCTGCTTTATTTACTTTTTTCTCAGATATATCTGATAGTGCAATTATTTCCGCCATTTCATTCTCCACTAAATATTGAAACATTTCAAGTAAGGTATTTCCTCTGTTACCAAGCCCAATAATTCCAACTCTTACTTTTTTAATAGGATCGGCAGAAAAGCCAAACATACTTCCGTTAACAGCTCGTTTTGTATTGTTTATTAACTCCTGAATAGTAGTGTTGTCAGCTCCTAATGAGGTGAAGGGTAGGCCTATAACAGCACTTGCACCTATTAATGATTGCAGGAAATCTTTTCTTTGCATATTAACTTATTAAAATTATGTGTTCAAATATATATTTTTTGGATGTAAAAAACTTGAATGGCTTTTCTATTTTAGTATCATGAAAAATAGCCTTTTGACTTTATTGTTGTTTTCTACTTTGTTGGCTACCGCACAGAATAAGACTGAAAACTATATTGCAAAGTACAGTAGTGCTGCTGTAGCTGAAATGGATAGATGTGGAATTCCTGCTTCAATTACACTAGCACAGGGTATATTGGAAAGTGGAAATGGAGAAAGCAGACTAGCAGTAGAAGGTAAAAATCATTTTGGAATAAAATGTCATAGCAATTGGAATGGTAAAACGATTATTGAGGATGATGATGAAAAAGGAGAGTGCTTTAGGAAGTACAGTAAAGTGTCAGAATCTTACAGAGATCATTCACTTTTTTTAACACAAAGAGGGCGTTATTCTTTTTTGTTTGAATACCAAAAAACAGATTATAAAAAATGGGCTAAAGGGCTTAAAAAAGCAGGTTATGCTACTAATCCTAAATACCCAACATTATTGATTGATTTGATAGAACGCTATGATTTGACTAGGTTTGATAAAGGAGAATCACAAGGTAAGCAACTCTACTTTGCACATACTTACGGCTTACCTTATTTAACAGGATTAGGAATTTATTATTTTAATAAAAAAACAGTTTTACTTACTGAGCTAAATACATCTTTTGCATTCTCAGGAGCTAATGTAGGGTATCATTATGAGCTGTTTAATAAGTTTTACACGGGAGCAAATACTGGGATTATATATTTACCTACTAAAGAAAAAACTATTGCACCTCAAATATCAGCAGAGTTGATGTATAGAAAATCAAGTAAAAACAAGCGCTTTAACTCTGTGTTAATAAGAGGAGGGGTACAATTTCCTTTAGCTGAAATGGATTATAAAATAATCCCTTATTTGAGTTTAACTTATCTAATTGACTGACCCTAATTCGTAATTGTAAATAAACCCATTTTTACTATTTATGAGATTTACTTTATTGTTGTTGTCAATATCATCTATATTGAAAAAGCCATCACTATCGATAGGGAAGCCATCAACTAAACCATAGGTGTTGTATAGGTAAAGTTTGTTTTTAGTAGTTACTCCTAAGAATTCTCCAGCTTTTTTAATACTCGTAATTTCACTATCCAAAGTAAAACTGTAGATGCTTTTAAAATCTAAAACATCAATAATATAAAGTTGAGAGTTGTTACTGTAAATTAAGTTATAGCTATTAGGATCAGAAAGAACTTTATCCTTTACTATTTTGGCGCATAACAATTTACTACTTGAATTTAATTCAGGCAGTATAGTAGTGCTTGAATTAGCATCTAATGTTCCTCTCCATAATCTTCCTTCAGTAGTAATAGCGTAAAGTGTTCCATTTTTATCTTTTTGAATTGGGTTGTTATTGAACTGAATTCCTGCTTCAAATTTCACTCTTTCGCTACCATTAATAGCTAATAGTTGTGTGCTGCTATTGTTCCTTTCAGCAATGATATAATCCTTGGTGCCTATCCTGTAATAATTTGGAGTTTGCTGGATTCTATTACTGTTCTTTTCATATTTCCAACCCTTTACTTTCTTGCCTTTTTTATCTAGGTTATAGATGTTGTTATCCTCACCAATAATAAGGATACGGTATTTTTTAGTATTGTTATAGTCAAACAGAGCATGTCCAATTGTTGTGTTGCTAGGTAGTAATTGAGGGAAATCATCAACATGTTTACCATTTCTATCAATTAAATATAACTGATTTTCAGTATTGAATAGGCATTGGTATTTATTGTTTTTGTAAGCATCAATGCTTGATATTTTCCCTAGTATTCTTGAGTTCAATTGAAGGCTCCATAGTTCTTCACCTTTGGAGTTTATTGCAAATACTTTATAATCATCATTCTGTACGATTATCATTTTTTCTTTAGTGAAATGATTGTACACAAATTGAGGGTTCATACTAACACTTGTATCCAGTTGTACAAACCATTCCTCTTTTATTGATTCTTTAAAATCAGCATCATAAAACAGATTGATATTGTTAAGGATTAAGTCCTTTTTACTTGTCATTTGTAGGGAAAAAGCAGTGAATTTTGCTAAAGAATCAGTATTGAAATTAAGATTTTTACTATAAGAAGCTTGTAGTTTGTCTTTTAGAGCATTAGCAATTTTTCCTGGGTTTATGTAGAAAAGCAGATTTGATTTAGCAGATAAATAGCTGTCATAGTTACTAAAATGTTGGCTGTTGGCTAAAGTGTTATCACTTATGTAGTTGTCAATTAGGTATTCCAAAGAAGCGATAGTGCTACCAAAAATAAAATAATCGTCAATAATAGTGAAGTAGGGAGTGTTGTTGTTAAACAAGTCCCCAAATAACTGAGCAGTGATATTAGCATCATTAATGCTATTTATACTGTAGTTCTCATATTCTTTGTTGTCAGCAACTAAACCTTGCATTAGGCTACTTGCAGTTATTGAATTTTTACTTTTAAAGAAAGCATATTTCTGCAGGCTACTTTGGGTAGCTGAAGTATTAAAAATTCCTGCTTCACCCTCAAGTTCATTAATAAACTCATTGTAGTTTACATTACTACTGTCTTGTACTAATTTTCTGTGTTTGTCCCAACTCCAGAAATTATTTTGTTGTTGTAGTATTTTATTTTTCTTTTCAAATAATTGTTTTGCATTATTAAACCCGATACTAAAAAGTAGGGAAGTATTTTCAGGAATGATAGTTGTAATTCCTATAGGCTCAGCCGATTGATTGCTGAGCACATCAGTAAAATTAGTGGTGGATTTATTAAAAGCACTAAAACCATTGGCGATAATAAGTTTGTTTTTTATGCTAAGATCAGTGGCTACCCATCCTGAAAAATCAGAAGTAGTTATTGCTTTACTGCTAAATACATTGCTGTATTCAAATAAGGAATTATAGTTGTAAAAAAGATTGATATCAGCTGATTTGCTAATGGTATTATAAGCAATACTAAAAGAAGGATTTGTAGTTAATTTATCTTCAGCAACACTAGCTCGTATAGCATCTTCAA
Source organism: Flavobacteriales bacterium (assembly GCA_018664745.1). Lineage (GTDB taxonomy): Bacteria > Bacteroidota > Bacteroidia > Flavobacteriales > BACL11 > UWMA-0277. The sequence goes on from JABJNS010000111.1 coordinate 3,951, forward strand.
CCAACATTTTGTTTTCTGAAAAGAATACAATATCTCCTTTAAAACTTAAAAAAAGTGTTCTTCCTTTGTGTACTATTTCAAAAATAGCTTGGTTGTTGTATTGTCCCTCTGAAATTAGGTTGCCAAGTAAATTATAGACCTGAGCATTGTTAAGTGCTGCTTTTCGTTCAAAATTACTACTGAAAAGTAATCCGCTATTGTTGGCGCCAACTTTATGGAAAGAAACAAAAAGGGTATGGGTTTTGAAAATAAGTGGATGTTGAGCGTAAAAACTACTAATTCCTTTGATGTAATTATTGATGCTGTCTAATGTGCTGATATTGCGTAAGTGTCCCCAAATATCAGTAGTATTTAAGGTGTTGTAAAGCGCATCAGCATCATTGCATTGTAGGATTATTGCTGCATTGGTAGGAATAATATTTAGTGGGTTTTCTGTATTTTCAGTAACTTGCTTGTAGCTGTTGTACCCTATGAATAGGATGATAAAAATCAGAATAATTGGAGTAGCAATTTTTAGTATTTTACTAAGCATAGTGGTGTTTGAAATCAGAACCCCAAAATTAGTAATTTATATGTTTAAAACGAGCTGAGTAGGAAGTAGTTGAAAACTTTTTCTGTGATGATTATTTGCACCAAATTCTACTATTGCTTTTCTGTGTTGTTTAGTAGGGTAACCCTTGTTTTGTTTCCAGTTATAGGCAGGGAATTTAGTGTCTAACTCCTTCATGATGTCATCTCGGTAAGTTTTAGCTAGTACAGATGCAGCAGCAATGGATAGATATTTTCCATCTCCTTTAATTATACACTCGTGTGGAATTTCAGGGTAAGTATTGAAACGATTACCATCAATCAACAAGAGTTCTGCTTTTGTATTTAAACCCTCAATAGCCCTATGCATAGCCAAAAAAGAAGCATTCAGGATATTTATTTCATCAATTTCAGAAGGGGATACAATACCTACTGCCCAAGCTATCGCTTCTTTTTCAATGATAGGGCGTAATAGTTCTCTTTTCTTTTCGGATAGGACTTTACTATCGTTCAGTATCTTGTTTTTGAATTTTTTGGGTAAAATTACTGCTGCAGCTACTACTGGTCCTGACAAACAGCCTCTACCTGCCTCATCACAACCAGCAATTATTAGCTTTGATTTGTAGTGCTTTAACATCTATCTAGGAACTAATCCTCTTTTAGGTTTTTTAACTCTTTTTGTTTTCTGCTGATTTCTGATATCTACATCTTGCTCAAGCCACCATTTTCCTTTTTTGTATTGGTAGGCGTTAAAAGTCCCTTCAGGAATATAGTATTCTTCTAAGCCTGTTAAGTCTTTTCTTGGTGGTACTAAGTGGTTGAATACTATCCTTTGTTCTTTGCTGTGGTATTTTACACTAATACTCGTTTTAGAGTCATATTCTAGTATGACCCTTTTCTTACTTTCCTTTTTGTTCTGCTTAAAGATAGGAAGACCAAATTTGATTTTATTCTTCCCTGAAAAGTACATGACATCCATTATCTTTTTGGTGCTGTAGCCATCATTTCCATCCCAGGATAGGAGGGTGTAGTATTTCCTTCCTGCTTTTTTGATGTATGCAATTTGGTAGTAAAGTCCACCATACCAATTTTTAGCATCTAAATCTTCCTGCTCGGCATTACGAATATTAGCAGAATTGTCCACTAGTGGGATAACTTCATAACGCTTACGCTTTTTATTGTGGTAATGTACAATCCCAAAGTATTCGTAACTACCATTATCCTTTTTTAGTAGCCAATTGAAAATACGAAAAGTATTGTCAGGAGGTGTAATACGAGCAATAGTAACTAGGGAATCAAAAGGGAATTTGAAGGATTTTTCGTATTGAAGTACTTCAGTAAGGTTAGTGATGAATGCGGTATTGGCTATGCGTTTTTCAGCCTCTGTTTCTGCATTCATTATTTGGTGTGCCATTACCTTTAGGGTGTCCTCATATTCTGCAAAAAGGCTGTTGTTTCCTTTTTGGGCGAAAGATGAAATGCAAAGGAATGCAAGAATGTTAATTAATATTGTTTTTTTCATTTAGCAGATGGTGACAAAAAATTACTTTTGCACAAAGATAATTATTTGATGAATTTACAAGCAAGAATACAGGCATTTACGCATTTAGGAGAATATTTAAAAACGGATATACAGCAAGAGGCAGAGGGAAAATTGTATTCAGCTGAGGTGCTTAACCCTTGGTTTACCAAGGAAAATATTGACAAAGCCCTAAATGCTTGGCACGAGCAGTTAAAAGTAGATATGCTTACAGCTTGGCTGAGTCCTTATAAACTAGAGGAGGTAGCAAGCCCAAAAAAGGTGCTTATCATCATGGCAGGGAACA
>JABJNS010000112.1 GCA_018664745.1 Flavobacteriales bacterium
AGAAATAAGGTCTGATCCGTGTTGACTAATCATGTCGTCTACAATAGCTGTGCCGTCAACACAGTGACCATTCCAAGCTCCTGTCCATTTTTCTAAAAGTACTTTCTTGTTAGCGCTATTATTTTCAATACCAGTGATATATTCTGTTAAGGTGTCATTGCAGCCCATTTCATCAGTTTGCCCGTTTACATTACTTACCCATACTTTTAACTCAAAATTATCTGTAGCAGATGTGATCTCAATTTCAGTTGGGTGTGTCCATAATGACTTATCAGAATTTTTGATATTTGAAACAATTGACCAATTACAAGAACTTCCTTGAGAACTGAAAGTGCTATTCCCATTATGTCCAGTATTTGGTATCCCAGAAGTTAGAGATATTCCATTGTTATCTGATACAGAGTAGCTTCCTCCGTTCCAGCCATCTCCAAAAGAATCATTCCATACAAAGTTGTAATTCCCAGCAGGTAAACAAATAGGAATATGATGAGTATTATTATTATTATTATAATTTGAACCTTGTGCAACTGTATCTCCATTTTCATTTATAATATACCAAGAAATTTCACTAGCATAATCCATTGTTTTTATAATAACCTCAAAGTCTCCAGTCCATATTGTATCTGATTCAATAATAGTAGCTATTTGTGTTGTGCCACCATTTAGGCTATAGTTGATGTCATATCTACCAAGGTTAGCATTTCCTTCATTTCTTACAGCCCCTTCTAAGATATAGTTGCCAACAGGTAAGTGATTATCAATCTTTATTCCAATTAATGATGCATCATTTATGATAGGGTTATTCCAACTAAATCTATGTACTTCATATAAATTAGGATTAGAGATAGGATTAGAAGGTATGTAATTTGGACTTCCTGCAACTTCAGTTCCTATTGTTCCATTTGAGTTTTCACAACCTATAGTTGTATTAATCATAGGGAAAAATATTGATGATGAGTCAATGTCTCTATGATTTATAATGATTTCAAAGTCTCCACAGCTTTCATATAATTTTAAAGTTACAGTTATATCGTCTGAAAGGTTAGGGGCGCCAAGATAATTCAAACTAGTCCAACTAATAGCATGAATTCTATTAGGTTTTGCTCCATATGTTCTTCTTGAAATAGTAGTAGAGGTTGTGAAATCATCCCATAGTGCATAAATAACATTGTTAGGTCCGCTAACATCAGGAATATTTGTATTTGTTCCTATAGAATTTCCTATGGAGTTATCAAAAGTAATGTAGCCACTATGTGCTATTTTGTATCCTGTTACAGGTTGTCCGTAAAAATTCCAAGAAAAAGGCAAGTTATACCAAGAAGATAAATTATTTGTAGGATAGAGAAAATCATGTTCGTACGCTCCTGACCAATGTTCATCATCATCTCCAATGTAAGAGCTGATTGAATAGTTTTGGGCGCTTATTGCATAAGAAAAGATGATACTCAGTACTAAAAGTAAAATTCTACTCATATATGAATTCAATTAAGTGGTCAAATATAGTAATAATCAGAGACTTATATGTTGTTTTTCTTTAATTACTTAAACCCTTAAAGCAAAAAACCCTGCTTATAGGCAGGGTTTAGTACGAATATTTAGTTTTTTCTAAGCGTTTTGCTTTCTGATTAAATTAAGTGCAGACCCTGCTTTAAACCAATCAATTTGTGCTTCATTGTAAGTGTGGTCTAGCAAAATTGTATCTGTTTCTCCACTTGCATGAGCTACTTCTAAAGTCAATTGTTTTCCTTCTGAAAATGCATTTAAATCAGTAAAGTTGAAAGTATCATCTTCTTTAATTAACTCATAATCATTTTCGTTAGCAAAAGTAAGTCCTAGCATTCCTTGTTTTTTAAGGTTTGTTTCATGAATACGAGCAAATGATTTTACAATAACTGCCATTACTCCAAGGTGTCTTGGTTCCATAGCAGCATGCTCTCTTGATGATCCTTCTCCATAATTATGATCTCCAACTACAATAGATGTAATTCCTGCTGCTTTGTATCCTCTTGCTACATTTGGTACTTCATCAGTATTTCCGTCTAATTGATTTACTACTGCATTTGTATTTCCTCCAAAAGCATTTACAGCTCCAATCAAACAATTATTTGAAATGTTATCTAAATGACCTCTGTATCTTAACCATGGTCCTGCCATAGAGATGTGATCAGTAGTACATTTTCCTTCTGCTTTTATTAAAAGTTTTGCTCCCGTAATATTTTCTCCATTCCAAGGATTGAAAGGAGTCAATAACTGTAATCTGTTTGATTCAGGACTAACAACAACCTCAATTCCACTTCCGTCTATTGCTGGAGCTTGATATCCGTTATCTTCTACTTCAAATCCATTTGGAGGTAATTCATGTCCTGTTGGTTCAGCAAGTTTTACTTTTTCTCCATTTTCATTTGTAAGTGTGTCTGTTACAGGGTTAAAATCTAATCTTCCTGAAATTGCAATAGCTGCAACCATTTCTGGTGAGCCTACAAAGGCATGAGTATTAGGATTTCCATCTGCACGCTTTGCAAAGTTTCTATTGAATGAGTGGACGATAGAATTTTTTTCTTTTTTCTCAGCTCCTTCTCTGTCCCATTGTCCGATACAAGGTCCGCAAGCATTTGTAAAAATTCTAGTAGATTCAAATTTATTGAAAGTATCAATTAATCCATCTCTTTCAGCAGTATATCTTACTTGTTCTGATCCAGGGTTAATTCCTAAGATTGCTTTTGGTTTTATTCCTTTACTTACTGCATCTTCAACAATAGAAGCTGCTCGGGTTAAATCTTCATAAGATGAATTAGTACATGATCCTATTAATGCCCATTCAATATCCAAAGGCCAATCATTTGCAGCTGCTTTGTCATGCATTTCTGCAACTGGAGTAGCTAAGTCTGGCGTAAAAGGACCATTTAAATGAGGAGTTAACTCATCTAAATTTATTTCGATTACTTGGTCAAAATATTGTTCAGGATTTGCATAAACCTCTGCATCCCCCGTTAAATGTTCTTTTATTTCGTTTGCTGCATCTGCTACATCATCTCTATCAGTTGCTCTTAAATATCTTTCAATACTTTTATCATAACCAAATGTTGAGGTTGTTGCGCCAATTTCAGCTCCCATATTACAAATAGTACCTTTACCTGTAGCTGATAAAGATATTGCACCTTCTCCAAAATATTCTACAATTGCTCCAGTTCCTCCTTTAGCAGATACAATTCCAGCAACTTTTAATATCACATCTTTTGGGGCAGTCCATCCGTTTAGTTTCCCTGTTAATTTTACTCCAATTAACTTTGGAAATTTCAACTCCCATGGCATTCCTGCCATTACATCTACCGCATCAGCACCACCAACACCAATAGCAACCATCCCTAATCCTCCGGCATTTACTGTATGCGAATCTGTTCCAATCATCATTCCTCCAGGGAAAGCATAGTTTTCTAATACTACTTGATGGATAATTCCTGCTCCTGGTTTCCAAAAACCAATTCCATATTTATTACAAACAGAACTCAGGAAGTTAAATACCTCATTGTTCTGGTTTATTCCTTCTTGTAAATCTTTACTTGCTCCTAATTTTGCTTGAATTAAATGATCTGCATGTGCTGTAGATGGCACGGCAACTTTATCTTTTCCTGCTTGCATAAACTGTAAAAGTGCCATTTGTGCAGTTGCATCTTGCATTGCTACTCTGTCTGGTGCAAAATCAACATAGTCTTTTCCTCTTGTGAATGCAGTATTGGCATTCCCATCCCAAAGATGAGTATAAAGAATCTTTTCAGAAAGAGTTAAGGGTTTCTTTGTTGCTTTTCTTGCAGCTTCAACTGCTGAAGGGTACTTTTTATACACCTTTCTAATCATATCAATATCAAATGCCATACTGTGTTTTTGGTTTTAAATTAGGATTGCAAATATAATAATTTGCATTTTATTTCTATTGAAAATTTTAATGTATGTTTTACTTGAAAATTAGGCAATAAAAAAGCCGAACGGGTAGGTTCGGCTTTTAAATATTTGTGTGATTTTACTTATTCAGCAATAACGCTATAGGCTACATTTGCGCTTACTGTTCTGTGTAATCTTACTTCAGCCTCATATTTTCCTAATTCTTTTACTTTAGGTAATTTTACGAAACTTGCATCAATAGTATGTCCTAGTGCCGCTAAAGCATCAGTAAATTGTGATGTTTTAACTGAACCAAATAATTTAGTTCCACCATCAGCAACTTTTGCAGTTAATACAATTTCTAATTTAGGTAATGCTTCTGCAATTTTGTTAGCAGCTGCAATTTCAGTTTCTTCTTTTTTAGCTTGTTGTTTCAAGTTTTCATTCAAAACTTTTATAGCTGATTCAGTAGCTAAAACTCCTAATCCTTTTGGGATAAGAAAGTTTCTTCCGTAACCATTTTTTACTGAGACGATTTCATTCTTGAAACCTAATTTCTCAACATTTTCTTTTAATATAATATCCATGTTTCCTTAAGTTTTATGATTATTTTAAATTATCAGCAATATATGGTAATAAAGCAATTTGTCTTGCTCTTTTTACAGCTGTAGCTAATCTTCTTTGGGATTTCAATGAGTTACCAGTAATTCTTCTTGGTAAAATTTTTCCTTGCTCATTTAAAAAACGCATTAAAAATTCAGGATCTTTATAGTCAATATAATCTATTCCCATTTTCTTGAAACGGCAATATTTGTTTTGTTGTCTTAATTCAATATCTACTGGAGATAAGTATTTGATGTCTGTTTTATTTCCCATGATTATTCAGCTTTTGCGTTAGTACTTAATTTCTTTTTTCTTCTATCAGCATAAGCTAAAGCAAATTTTTCTAATTTAACAGTTTGCCATCTGATAACACGCTCGTCTCTTTTGAATTCAACTTCAAAGTCGTTAATCATTTGTCCGTCAGCTTGGAACTCAATTAGGTAATAGAAACCAGTTTTTTTCTTTTGGATTGTGTATTTTAATTTTTTCAATCCCCAATTTTCTTCATTGGTAATTTTTCCTTTGTTACTCTTAATGTGGGCAACAAATTTCTTTACTGTTTCCTTTACCTGATCTTCAGATAAAACGGGATTCATAATGAAAACAGTTTCGTAAGTAGTCATCTTGTTTTGTTTTAGTTAATAATTTTTTACGGGCGGCAAATTTAGTAAAAACATTCAAATTCACATAATTAGATAGCTTTTTAATTTGATGAAATATTTATGTCCTATTTTATAAGAAATGTTAGTTTTGTGTTTCGTATTTTAAAAATTGATTAATGAGTGATTTTATTGTATCTGCTAGGAAGTATAGGCCGTCAACATTTGATGCTGTTGTAGGACAATCTTCAATCACTTCCACTTTAAAAAATGCGATTAAAAGTAATCAGTTAGCACAATCTTTTCTTTTTTGTGGCCCAAGAGGAGTGGGTAAAACCTCTTGTGCACGTATTTTAGCTAAGACAATTAACTGTGAAAATATTACAGAAAATGTTGAAGCATGTAATACATGTGTAAGTTGTAAATCTTTTAATGAAAATGCTTCTTTTAATGTTCATGAATTAGATGCTGCATCTAATAATTCAGTTGATGATATAAGAAAATTGGTGGATCAAGTTCGTTTTGCCCCTCAAGTTGGTGAGTATAATATTTATATTATTGATGAGGTACATATGCTTTCTTCACAAGCTTTTAATGCTTTTCTTAAGACTTTGGAGGAGCCACCAAAACATGCTAAGTTTATTTTAGCAACTACTGAAAAACATAAAATTATTCCTACTATTTTGTCAAGGTGTCAAATTTTTGATTTTAAAAGAGTTGGTATTAATGACATTTCTAATAACTTGGCCTTTGTTGCTAAAAGTGAGGGTATTGCGGCACAGCAAGAAGCTTTGCATTTAATTGCTCAAAAATCGGATGGCGCTATGCGTGATTCTTTATCGTTATTTGATAGGTTGGTTAGTTTCTCAGAAAAAGAATTGACTTATCAGGGAGTGATTGAGCATTTGAATATTTTAGATTATGAGTATTATTTTAAGGTTACTGATGCTTTGTTAAAAAATGATATCAATACACTTCTTATTTTATTCAATGAGATATTAAATAATGGTTTTGATGGACACCATTTTATCAATGGTTTAGCTGAGCATTTAAGGGATATATTAGTAGCAAAAGATGAAAGTACTTTAGCTTTATTGGAAAAAGGAGATGCTTTACAAGCTAGATATTTGCAGCAGTCTAAAGCATGTGAATTAAGTTTCTTAATTCCTGCTCTGAATTTATGTAATGAGTGTGATGTGCAGTACAAAACATCAAATAACAAACGATTATTGGTTGAGCTTTCGTTAATGCGAATTTCTTCAATAGGACATCAGTTGGCTGAAAAAAAAAGCCCTAAAAGTTTTGTAGTAACCTTAAATGATGAAAAAAAGCAGGTTTCTGTTGAAAAATCAGCTGAAAATGCTAAAAAAATTGAAAAAACTACTGAAAAATACATAAAAACTGAAAAAGAAGTAGTTGTTGCTCCAAAACCAATTCCAAGAATTTCATTGTCTGGTAGAAAGAAATCAAAAACAATTTCAATAACTGCAGCCTTTCAGGAGATAAATAAAGTAAAAGAAGAGCAAGAAGTTGATACTTCTAATTTGAGAAAAACTGAATTTACAGAAACAAAAATGATTGCTGTTTGGAAAGAAGTAATATCATTTGTGAAGAAAAAAGGGAAATCTAATTTAGGTATTACATTGGGTGTTTTTCCGCCAGTATTAAAATCAAATTATGAAATAGAATTGCCTTTAAGTAATAGTTCTCAGGTAGAAATGATGATGGAAGAGAAATATATGGTATTGGAATTTTTGAGAAGTAAATTGGAAAATGATTATATAGAAATAATAACTACAATTATTGAGGGAGAAAAAAGTAATATCCCTTATACAAATAAAGATAAATTTGCCAAAATGATGGAGGAGAACCCTCACTTGGAAACTTTAAGAATGAAACTAGGACTTGATCCTGATTATTAACAGAAAATAAATGAATATGAAACCAAAACAAATCTTAACTTTTGTGCTAATAGTAGCTGCAGGAGTTTATTTCGGAATTAACCTAGTCATACAAAAGGCTAAAACTGAAATTAATTATAACGCAAACGAACAAATGAATAAAATTGAAGATAATTATGAAACGGCAGCAAATGATCCGTTAAAAGCCAGAGTTTATACTTTGGATAATGGACTTAAAGTATACTTA
>JABJNS010000113.1 GCA_018664745.1 Flavobacteriales bacterium
TTGTGTGTAAATGTTAAAAAATAATATCTTTGCCGTCCTTTTTATGCGGATGTGGCGGAATTGGTAGACGCGCTAGACTTAGGATCTAGTGCCGCAAGGTGTGAGAGTTCGAGTCTCTTCATCCGCACACAAAATTAAGCAAGCGTTTTCGCTTGCTTTTTTTGTTTTATGATTATTTCATAATCAGATAAATAAGTGTATTTTTGCAGCCCTTTTTAAAAAATACATAAAAGATGAATTTAACACAAAGCAAAGCAAAAGATTTAATGGCTACAATTACAGTTGATGTAGTAGCAAGTGATTACACTGAAAAAGTTGATAAGGTATTGAAAGACTACCGTAAAACGGCTGAGGTTCCTGGGTTCAGAAAAGGAAAAACGCCAATGGGAATCATAAATAAAAAATACAGAACTTCTGTTATTGTTGAGGAGGTAAACAAATTAATTCAGGATGAGTTGTATAAGCATATTACTGGAGAAAAAGTGAGAGTATTAGGGTCTCCAATGCCTATTGATGACACTCCAATTGATTGGGAAAATGCAGTTGATTTTAAATTTGTTTATGAAATTGCTTTAGCTCCTGAGTTTGATGTTAAAATTACAGCTAAGGATAAGTTAGATTATCAAAAAATTAAAGCTGACGCTAAATTAGTTGATGGGTACTGTGCTGATATTGCAAAGCGTTATGGTAAAATGAGCAATCCTGAAGTTTCAATAGAAGGAGATTTAATTTTCTGTGCAATTAACCAATTAGATGTTGATGGTAATGTAATGGAAAACGGAATTAAAAATGATGCAACTGTTGCAATGGATTATATTGCTGATAAAAAAATAAAAAAACAATTTATTGGTGTAAAAGCTGATGATGTTATTAAAGTAAATGTGATGAAAGCATTTACAAACCATTCTGATTTAGGTGCTATGTTAGGAGTTGATCATGCAGCTATTCATAATTTAACTTCTGAAGAATTTCAATTTACAGTAAAAAATATTAACCAATTAACTCCTGCTGAATTGAATACTGAGTTATTTGATAAAGTATATGGTGAAGGTACAGTTAAGGATGTAAAAGAGTTCAGAGCAAAAATTCAAGCTGAGGCTGAAGGACAATTTGTTGCTGAAAGTGATAGAATGCTTAAAAATGATGTAGTAACTTATTTTATTGATAAATTAAAGTTACAAATGCCAGATGATTTCTTGAAAAGATGGTTGGTTCAAACTTCTGAGCAACCAATTACTATGGAGATGCTAGAAACTGAGTATGATATGTATTCAAAAAGCTTACAATGGCAATTGATTGAGAATAAAATCCTAGAAAACTATGAGGTTAAGGTAACTCAGGATGATGTTGTTGCACATACTAAGAAGCTAATTGGTATGCAAATGAAACAATATGGTCAGCCAGAAGGTGATGACGCTCAATTGACTGAAATTGCAACTGGAATCCTTAAAAATGAGGAAGAGAAAAAGAAGATTTACGATCAAATTTTTGACGAAAGAACTTTAGCTGTTTATAAAGAAAACTTCAAACTTACAGAAAAGACAGTTACTTATGATGAATTTGTTAAATTAGCATCAGCAAAATAATAACAAAATTAACATCATGGATTACGGAAAAGAGTTTCATAAATACGCAACAAAACATCAAGGGATAAGTAGTTTACATTTAAATGAATTTACTTCAATACACGGGAATTATATTTCTCCAACAATTATTGAAGAAAGACAAATGAATGTAGCGAGTATGGATGTTTTTTCTCGTTTAATGATGGATAGAATCATCTTTTTAGGAGTTGGAATTAATGATCATGTAGCTAATATTATTCAGGCACAATTACTATTTTTAGAATCAGTAGATGCAAATAAAGATATTTTAATTTACTTGAATTCTCCAGGTGGTGGGGTATATGCTGGGCTTGGTATTTATGATACTATGCAGTATATTAATCCTGATGTTTCAACAATTTGCACAGGTATGGCTGCATCAATGGGGGCTGTGCTTTTATGTGCAGGCGCTACAGGAAAACGAACTGCTTTAAAGCATTCAAGAGTGATGATTCATCAGCCCTTAGGTGGTGCGCAAGGTCAGGCTTCTGATATTGAGATCACAGCAAATGAAATCAAAAAATTGAAGAATGAATTGTATGAAATTATTTCAAACCATTCAGGGCAAGATTTTGATAAAGTTTGGAAAGATGGAGATAGAGATTACTGGATGACTGCTGAAGAAGCAAAAGCATATGGTATGATTGATGAGGTGCTTGTAAGAAATAAATAATGTCAGAAAACGATAAAGTATTATGTTCCTTTTGTGGGAGAGATAAGCAGGATACCAATATTTTAATTGCAGGTACTTCAGCACATATTTGTGATTCTTGTATTGAGCAAGCTCATGAAATTGTAAAGGAGGATGCAAGTGATGAGGTTTTTTTAGCTAAAGATTTTACACTTTTAAAACCTAAGGAAATCAAAACACATTTGGATGATTTTGTAATCGGACAAGATGATGCTAAAAAAGTGATGTCAGTTGCAGTTTACAATCATTACAAAAGAATTTTACAACCTGATACTACTGATGAGGATATTGAAATTGAAAAATCAAATATCATTATGGTGGGGCGTACGGGTACAGGTAAAACCTTAATTGCTCGCTCTATTGCTAAGTTATTAAAAGTTCCTTTTTGTATTGCTGATGCTACTGTACTTACTGAAGCTGGTTATGTTGGTGAGGATGTAGAAAGTATTTTAACTCGCCTTTTGCAAGCTGCTGATTATGATGTAGAACAAGCAAAAAGAGGAATTGTTTTTATTGATGAAATTGATAAAGTTGCTCGTAAAAGCGATAATCCTTCTATTACGCGTGATGTAAGTGGTGAAGGAGTGCAACAAGCTATGCTTAAATTATTGGAAGGAACAATTGTAAATGTTCCCCCACAAGGAGGGCGTAAGCATCCTGACCAAAAAATGATTGCTTTAGATACTAAGGATATTCTTTTTATTAGCGGAGGTGCTTTTGATGGTGTTGAAAGACATATTTCTGCCAGAATGAATACAAGTTCTATTGGTTTCAAATCTGAAAATAAAGAGGTAATTGAGAAAGATAACTTACTGCAATATATTTCTCCTCAGGATTTAAAGTCATTCGGATTAATTCCTGAATTGATAGGAAGGATGCCAGTAGTTACCCACTTAAACCCTTTAGATAGAGCGGCTTTAAAGTTGATATTGACTGAGCCTAAAAATGCACTAACTAAGCAGTATCAGAAACTTTTTGATATGGATGGTATTGCACTTAGTTTTGATAAAAAAGCAATTGACATTATTGTTGATAAGGCTATGGAATTCAAATTAGGAGCAAGAGGTTTGCGTTCTATTTGTGAAGCAATTATGCTAGATGCAATGTTTGAATTTCCTTCTGATGAAAGTAAAAAAGACTTGAAAATTACTGCAGCATATATAAAAACTCAGCTTACTAAACTTTCGTTTACCAAACTAAAAGTAGCTTAGTTTACGACTATAGGATATGTAGCCCCATTTATTGTGATATCAAAGTTACAATCACACAATGAGTCTCCATAATTAATGATTCTATCAGCATAACCATTTGGTGATATTTTTGCAGTACCACTTTTTATAACGCAAAAAGGTAAACAACCTAAATCTACATTTAAGGTGTCTGTAATTTCCATGCTAAAAATGTTATTATTAACACCAGTTCCACTAGCTGAACCAGTAATTTTGTACCTGTCATCACTAATATCAAAATATGTAGCTGTTCCATTTACCCATTCTCTAGTTCTTGTTGATTCCCAATTAATTGTTCCGTTAGCAGTATTGATACTTGCGTTATTTACGGTAATGGTAAACCACATATTTCCTTTGTTATTTCTTCCTTGGTTTGTAACAATTCTTTCCCCTTGTACTAAGTTATAATTCACATAATAATTATCGAATGTGGTAGTGATTACTGCTAAAGAATCACGGTATTTCCCAGTGTAAGTAATATTAATTTTTCCCTTTCTAAGTTTTCCTCCAGGGTTTGGGAATAAGATATTGTTTGGTCCAAAATTAATAATTAAGGTGTCAATATCTGAAGTGTCATTATCCATAGTTATATATTTTGGATATGATTTATTTATTCCATTAGCTAAAAAAGCTCCCTCAACAACACTAGCAACATCATTAAATAGTTGTTCAGCAAACAGATGGTCCTGTGTAGCTTGTGTACTTGCTAAATCATTTTGAGTGATTACATCTTCATCTTTACATGCGTAAAGTAAAACAGTTAAAATACTTAGTGCTATTCCTATTTTCTTCATCTTAATATATTTTCGGTAAACTTAATTAATTTTCTCAAAAGTCAAGAAACTATAATCATGCGCATGTTTTTCATCAGCTTTGCAGTCTATTCTTTCTACTTCTTTCCAATCCTTTCCTAGCTCAGGAAAAAAGGTGTCTCCATCATAAACATGGTGTACTTTAGTGAGGTAAATTTTATCTACTAAATTGGACTCAAGTGCTAGTTTATAAATTTGCCCTCCTCCAATAATAAAAGGTTCTTTATCTCCATTTTGTTTAGCAATTGTTAGGGCTGATTCTACAGAATTGACCACTATACAGCCTTCAGCTTGGTAATTACTTTGCCTTGTAATAATAACATTTGTTCTGTTTGGTAAAGGCCTGTACTTATGCGGAATAGATTCAAAGTTTTTTCTTCCCATAATCACATGATGACCTAAAGTAGTCTCCTTGAAAAAACGCATGTCTTTTGGTAAATGCCAAATGAGATCATTGTCTTTTCCAATTACTCCATTATTAGCTGCAGCTACTATAAGTGAAACTTTCATTATATTGCTACTTTTCCTTTAATGTGTGGGTGATATTCGTAATCTACTAATTCAAAATCATCAATTGTGAAGTCAAAAATACTTTTCACATCTGGGTTGATTTTCATTTTTGGTAATGCTTTTGTATCTCTACTCAATTGTAATTCTGTTTGCTCAAAATGATTGGTGTAAATATGTGCATCCCCTAAAGTATGAACAAAATCTCCTACTTCCAAATCACAAACTTGCGCCATCATCATGGTTAATAGTGCATAAGAAGCAATGTTGAACGGAACGCCTAAAAAGATATCAGCACTTCTTTGGTAGAGCTGACAAGAGAGTTTTCCGTCTGCTACATAAAATTGAAAAAAGGCATGACAAGGAGGTAAAGCCATCTGCTCTATTTCCCCTACATTCCAAGCACTCACAATAATTCTTCTGCTATCAGGATTGGTTTTTAAGGCCTCCACTACTTGAGTGATTTGGTCAATGTGTTTTCCGTCAGGTGCTGGCCAACTTCTCCATTGGTACCCATACACATGGCCTAAATCACCATTTTCATCTGCCCATTCATCCCAAATACGCACCCCATTTTCTTTGAGGTATTTTATATTGGTATCTCCTTTTAAGAACCAGAGTAATTCATGAATGATGGATTTTAAGTGTAGTTTTTTGGTTGTGATACACGGAAATCCTTCCGATAAATCAAAACGCATTTGATGCCCAAAAACACTTTTAGTTCCTGTTCCTGTTCGGTCTGCTTTTAGCGTGCCTTCTTTCATCACGCGTTTCATTAAATCTAAATATTGCTGCATTTTTCTTAAATTAACATTCCTACAATTACGGCTGTAAATAGGGAAGCCATTGTTCCTGCTATTAAAGCCAATATTCCTAATTTGGATAAATCCACTCTTCTTTTTGGGGCTAATGCACCTATCCCTCCAATTTGTATTCCAATAGAAGCAAA
>JABJNS010000114.1 GCA_018664745.1 Flavobacteriales bacterium
AGTGGATAGAGATGATGAAGGTTATTTGTTGCAAATCTTCACCAAACCATTAACGGACAGACCTACTTTATTCTTTGAAATCATTCAAAGAAAAGGAGCTCAATCATTTGGGAAAGGAAACTTTAAAGCATTGTTTGAATCTATAGAAGCAGAACAAGAAAGAAGAGGAACTTTATAATATGTTAAAGATAGGAGATAAAGCCCCAGGAATAAATTCCATTGACCAGAATGGAGAAGCAATTACTTTAGAACAGTTTAAAGGAAAAAAAGTTGTATTGTATTTTTACCCAAAGGATATGACTCCAGGATGCACCGTTCAATCCTGTAATTTAAGGGATAACTACCAAATGCTTTTAGATAAGGGGTATGTAGTATTAGGTTGCTCGGCTGACAGTCCTGAAAGGCACATTAAGTTTATTGAAAAACACGAATTACCTTTTCCACTTATTTCTGATGAAAGTAAAGAAGTGCTAAATGCTTATGGAGTTTGGGGGCTTAAAAAGTTTATGGGAAAAGAGTACATGGGGATAATACGTACTACTTTTGTGATAGATGAAAATGGAGTAATAGAAGATATTATCACTAAGGTAAAAACGAAAGAGCATACTGCTCAGATTATTAAATAAGCTCCTGTTTTGTACGTATTGTACATTAAGTAATTATATTGTTATTTTGCGATTATCTAACTCAAAATTTTAATATTATGAAAAGTACAATACTTATTAGCGCCTTTGTTTTATGTTTTCAAACTTTATTTGGACAAATACAAGCAATAACTAGTGGTGGTGTAAAAGTTGTTTTAAATGAAAATGGTTCTTGGAAATATATAGAAGACAATAAAGTAAATGCTGATAATGGGGACTTAGGAATCTGGGAGGTGAAATATTTTGTTGATGATTTTGGAGATCCTACTAACTCAGGTTATATTACAAATTCTGACATGTTAACTGGAATGTTTAGTAATTCAGCAACATCAAATTCAGATTTATCTTTATATTTTATTGTCTCAGATTCGGCAAATGTAGCTGTTAAATTATTTGAGTATGGGAGAAGTGAAGTGAAAGCTTATTCTACAGATTATTACACAGTTAAATTGAAGGATTCAAATGGAGATATTGTTTCAATGTCTGGTACAATTTATAAAGGAGGTAATAGATTGTATATTGACCCAAGTCACAAGAAGAAGCATGTTAGCAAAATGCATCAAATTTTAATGAAAGGAGGTAAGGTAACATTATCTATAAAGGAATCAGATTCTCTTACTAGTTATAAATTTTCTGTTGATTGTACTGGTTATAAAAATGCGTTCAATAAACTTTTTCAATAAACTCTAAAACAACAACCTAAACACCTCTTCAATTTTCCCATACTGTACAATTTCAATGTTAAAGCCTTTGGCGTTAAATTTATTGTACTTGGAAATAATGATTTGTTTGTAGCCTAATTTTTCGGCTTCTGCAATTCTGCTTTCAATTCGGTTTACGGCTCGTATTTCTCCACTTAATCCTATTTCTCCTGCAAAGCAAGTTAAGGTGTCAAGTGCAACATCTTGGTCAGAGGAAAGGATAGAGCAAACTACTGCCAAATCAATGGCAGTATCATCAATTTTTATTCCTCCTGTAATATTCAAAAAGACATCTTTAGCTCCTAATCTAAAACCACATCTTTTTTCCAAAACGGCTAAGAGCATGTTCATTCTTTTGGTGTCAAAACCTGTTGCCGACCTTTGTGGATTTCCGTAAACTGCCGAACTCACTAAGGATTGTATCTCCACTAAAAGCGGACGAGCACCTTCAATAGTAGCAGCAATTCCAACTCCACTTGTTGCCTCATCTCTTTCGGATATTAGTATTTCGGAAGGGTTACTCACTTCTCTCAATCCCTCTTGGTTCATTTCATAAACTCCTAGTTCAGATGCTGAGCCGAATCGGTTTTTTATAGTTCTCAGTATTCTATAAACATAGTTTCTGTCACCTTCAAATTGCAGAACGGTATCTACCATGTGTTCTAATATCTTTGGTCCTGCAATTGCACCATCCTTATTAATATGGCCGATTAAGAAAACAGCCGTTCCTGTTTCCTTGGCATACTTTATAAGTTCGGCTGTACATTCTCGTATCTGAGAAACTGAACCTGGTGAGGATTCTATATGAGCAGTATGTAAAGTTTGTATGGAATCAACTACAAGTATATCGGGTTGTAATTGTTCTATTTGCTGAAAGATATTTTGAGTTGAGGTTTCTGTTAAAATATAACAGTGTTCAGAGTTTTTGTTGATGCGTTCAGCACGCATTTTTATTTGCTTTTCACTTTCTTCCCCTGACACATAAAGTATTTTTTTACTTTTTGAACTCAGTGCAAATTGTAATAGTAATGTTGATTTCCCTATTCCAGGATCTCCTCCTAAAAGGATAAGTGATCCAGGTACAATTCCACCACCTAAAACCCTGTTCAGTTCTTTGTCATTAGTGATAATTCTTTTTTCATTGCTGTAATCAATATCACTAACTAAGGTTGGTTTGTTTATTTTTTCAGATTTAAATCCTCCTTTATTATCACTTTCTTTTGTAAGGACTTCCTCAACAAAGGTATTCCACTCATTACATTGTGGGCATTTTCCTAACCATTTTGGGGATTGTGTACCACAGCTTTGGCAAAAAAAAGCAGATTGAATTTTCTTTTTTGCCATTAAGAGTTTTTGATTTTATCAATAATATTGGTACTTGAAAATCCATCTACAAAAGGAACAAGTATTACTTTTCCACCATTTTTTTGAACGATTTCATGCCCTACAATAGTCTTAATTTCATAGTCGCCACCCTTTGCTAAAACATCAGGAACTAAAGTGCTGATTAAGTTAATTGGTGTTTCTTCTGAAAATAACACAACAGCATCAACAAAACTAAGAGAAGCCAATAAAATTGCTCTAGATTGTTCATTGATTATAGGGCGATCATCTCCTTTTAATTTTTTGATAGAACTATCAGAATTGAGCCCTATAATGAACTTACTTCCTAAGTCGGCAGTACGAGCCAAGACTTCAATATGTCCTCTGTGTACTATGTCAAAACAGCCATTGGTAAATACTACTTTTTCTCCTGAATTTTTCCAAGATTCAACTTGAGTTTTTAATTCTTCAAGGGTAAATATTTTATTCTTTAAAGTATTAAGATGCGACATTGCTTTTCTTTTTAGATAAAAATAAAACTAGCAATCCTACTGAACCCATAATAATTGCTACTAAAGTCTGTGCTACATGTACTATAGTTGGGAATAATAAAGCTGGGTTTGTTGGGTCGCCTCCTTCTCCTAAAAATACCGTTCCTACTCCAAGTACAGAAAGACCTATCATTACAATTGCGTGATAAGACCCTACTCCTCCAGGGGTAGGAATAACCATACCTATTCCTCCTAGTACTAATAGGAACAATCCATCACTAGCAGTTAGGTGAGAAGTTTCATCCATGCAGAAAAAACAAATATAAGTCATTAGGAAATACATAATCCATATACTGAATGTTTGAAACCAAAAAGCTGACTTTCTTTTCATGTTTTTGATGCTTTTAAATCCTTCTTTTAGTCCGTCAATAAAGGATAAAACTTTCTCATAAAACTTTGATTTTTTAAGCCATTTCTTAGCAAAGTAAAAGAGAACACCTCCTCCTACTAGGATTCCTAAAAGCATAAATAGTTTATCATTTCCTGTACTTTCAGTTTGCTGTGCTTGTAGGGTAGTGTAGAATTTAAAAATATCATTAAACTTTAAAACTACCGTTAAAAAGATAAGAGAAATAAGGAATACAAAATCAATTACTCTTTCAATAAGTATAGTGCCGAAAAGCTTGTCTACTGGCACTTTTTCCACTTGATTAAGTGCTGTACATCTTGATATTTCTCCTGCTCTTGGTATAAACATATTGGTAAAGTATCCTACTGAAACAGCAGATATACTATTGAGTTTTGATGACTTGTATCCTAGTGCATCAATGAGTACTATCCATCTTAAACCTCTACTTACATAAGCCCATCCACCAAAAACCATGGATAATAATACCCATTTCCCATCTACTTTTTGTATTTCTTTTACTAACTGAACAGGGTCTTGATTCTTAAAAAGTAAGTATAGAATTCCGAATGCAAACCCTAAGGAAGCAATGTATTTTACTATTTTTAAAATGGTTTTTTTATTCACTTTGTAAAACTATAAAATTATATTATCAATTAATCGTACTCCTTCAATATATGCAGCTATGCAGATAGCATTTTGGTTTTTTGCTTCCCATTTAGTTATAGGAAGTAAGGTGTTTAAGGAAACAAAATCTATATATTCTAACTTAAAATGCGTGTTATTTTTGAATTGCTCCTGAATATATTTTTCTAAGGTAGGGATTGCTAACTCTTGGTTGTTTTTGCAATATTTTAAGCATTTATATACTAAGGTTGCCTCTTGTTTTGCTGAGGTTGAAAGTAATTCATTCCTTGAACTTTTTGCCAAACCACTTTCTTCTCTTATGGTTGGTATGCCAATAATTTGAATGTCAGATTCCATTTGTTTTGCTAACGCTTTTACGATTTGTAATTGTTGTAAATCTTTTTGTCCGAAAAATGCTTTTGTGGGATTAATAATGTTGAAGAATTTTTCAACTATAGTAGCCATTCCATTAAAATGTCCGGGCCTAAATTCACCTTCCATTCCTATTGTTAATGTTCCAAAATCAAATTCTTTTGCCTTTTCGCCATTTTTGTATAAATCAGCAATAGTTGGCGTGTATACAATGTCACAAGCTAATTGTTCTAGTTTTTCTAAGTCAGCTTTTAGGGTGTTAGGATAGTTGTCTAAATCACTAGCATTATTAAACTGAGTAGGATTTACAAAAATACTGCAAATAGTTATGTCGCATTGTTTTTTTGATTGTTCTACTATGGATAAATGTCCTTCATGTAAAGCTCCCATTGTTGGCACAAATCCAACCTTTTCTTCCTTTGTAAAAGAGAGTAAGAATTTTTGTAATTCTTTTTTTGTTTTAAAAATATGCATCTATCAGTAGTAAAATTGTACTTAATGGCGACAAAACTAAGAGAAAAGCTTTGATGTTTAGCTTTTTTTTCTATATTTTTGCAGACTAAAATTTTATTAATGGGAAAGAAGAGAGTATTGTATGTTTCACAGGAGATAGTTCCATACACTGGGGAAACTACTATGGGTGAAGTAGCTAGTTTACTGCCTCAAAAAACACAAGAAAGCGGAAAAGACATTAGAATGTTTTTGCCAAAATTTGGTACTATAAATGAGAGAAGACATCAGCTACATGAAGTAATTCGCCTTTCAGGAATGAACTTGATTATTGATGATTTTGATCATCAGCTTATTATAAAAGTAGCTTCTATTCAGAAGTTAAGAATGCAAGTTTATTTTATTGATAATGATGAGTACTTCCCAAGAAAACAAATGTTTGAAAATGAGGATGGAAGTTTTATGACTAATAATGACGAGCGTATGATTTTCTATTGTAAGGGAGTTATTGAAACGGTTCGTAAATTAGGATGGAAGCCTGATGTTATCCATTGTCAAGGTTGGTTTACTTCTTTAGTACCATTGTATATTAAAAAATTATATGCTGGGGATCCTTTATTTGAGGATGTAAAAGTAATTTATTCTGTTTTTGATAATACTTTTGATGGGGTGTTGAGTGATACTTTACCTGAAAAATTATTATTTGAAGATTTAGAAGCTAAAGATGTTGATATGCTGAAAAAGCCAAATATCAACAATTTACATAAGCATGCAATTGATTATGCTGATGCAGTAGTTCAAGCAAGTGCTGAAATGGAAAAAGAGGTGTTAGATTATATTAAATCTTCAGAAAAGCCGTTCATGGAATATCCTGGGGCAGAAGATTATATTGATGCTTACCAAGAATTTTATGAGCAATTTATTGAAGAAGAGGAAGAGGTAGCATTAACAGAAAAATAACACATGAACAAAATCATATCATTAAGCCTAATTATTGGCTTAATTGCAGTATCCTGTACTGACCCAAATACAATTGGGCTAGAAGTGCAACCACCATCAGACACTATAATTATTAGTAGTGATACTTCAGCTAATTTTACTGTAATTACAGAATCAGAAGATTCTTTGCGTACTGATGAAGCACTTAATTTAATTTTGGGAAATATTAATGATCCTATTTTTGATTCTGCTAAAGCTTGGTTTTATACGCAAATTCTATTGACTGAAAATAATACTGATTTAGGAGATAACCCTATTGTTGATTCAGTTGTAATGTCTTATACTTATTCTAGTTCTTATGGTGATTTGGTAGATTTTACTAGGATTTCTGTAAAGTTGATTGATGAGCCTATATATAAGGATTCTATTTATTATTCTAATTCAGAAATACTAAATACACAAATGCCATATAATTTTGTAGAATCTTTTAGCTTAAACACCAGTTCAGAAGAAAATCCTATTTTGAGAATAAAATTCCCTAATCAGTTAGGGCAAGTTATACTTGATTTTGGGAATGATGTTTTAAAAGATAATGAATCTTTCTTAGCAGAATTTCATGGTTTAGGATTAGATGCTGAAGCACAAAACACACTGCTATATTTAAATCCTAATGGGTCAAATTCTTTCTTAAAAATTTATTACCACAATGATGAAAGTGGTACGGATACTTTGTCTTTGGATTTTGAATTAGGAGGTGATGCAGCAAGAATCAATTTATTTAATTCTAAACCACTTGAAAACTTAGTTCAAGAAGATGATAAAATATATATCCAGTCAATGGCAGGGTATAAAGCGGCAATTGCTGTAAATAATACCGACTCTATTAAAGCAATGTTAGCAGGAAAAGCAATAAACAAAGTAACAATGAGTTTTGATGTTGAGCAAGGTTCAACAAATGAATATGCAGCACACGATAAATTATTTTTGGTGCGTGTTGATGAGGAAGGTAAAAATGTATTTTTAACGGATTATACAATTGAGGGAGAAACACATTTTGGTGGTAGATTAGAAGATGATAAGTATGTGTTTAACATTACTAGGTATTTCTATCAGTTATTGAATAACGACACTTATACAAATGATTTGTATTTATTACCAGCAGGTGCGGCAGTTAATGCAAACAGAACAATCCTTGAGAAGGATATAAAATTGACTATTCATTATTCAGAATTATAAAATATGTGTGGAATTGTAGGTTATGTAGGAAGTAAAGATGCTTATCCAATTATCATTAAAGGATTAAAGCGTTTAGAGTATAGAGGGTATGATTCTGCAGGTGTTGCAATAGGAAGTAATTCCGGCA
>JABJNS010000115.1 GCA_018664745.1 Flavobacteriales bacterium
CGAATAGACTTTATTTCTGTTCCTACTAGAGATATTCCTGCAACAAATTTAGCAATAAACTCATATTCAAAGCTTGCTTTACGGTTTTTAATGTTGATTTTAACTGACATATTTGCAAAGATAGTATTTAGATGTTAGATATTAGAAGTTAGACAAAAATGTCTCATGTCTAAATAGTTAATGCTAAAGTCTATCCTAATGCTACATCAAGAACCATCATTACAATAAATCCTGCAATTAGTCCCATTGTAGCTAAATCCGTATTTCCTCCCCTTTGGCTTTCAGGGATTACTTCTTCAACTACAATAAAAATCATTGCTCCTGCTGCAAAAGACAGAGCATAAGGTAAAATAGGAAGAACTGTCATTACAATAGCAGCTCCAATTACTGCAAAAATTGGCTCAACTATTGCAGATAATTGTCCCCATTTCCATGATTTCCATCTGCTAACACCTTGTCTTCTAAGTGGCATTGAAACTGCAAATCCTTCAGGGAAATTTTGTATACCTATACCAATTGCTAGTGCAATTGCTGATCCTATTGTAAATACTGAATGCCCTTCCATTCCTAATATTTCAGGATTAGCCAATGCTCCAAATGCAACTCCAACGGCTAATCCTTCTGGAATATTATGTAAAGCAATTGCTAGTACTAAAAGAATAGTTTTACGCCAGTTTGTTTCAACTCCCTCTGCTTCTTCTCTTTTTGCAAATATGTGTAAGTGAGGTATAATTTTATCTAACCCAAACAAGAAAGCAGCTCCTAAAAAGAAACCAATAGCAGGAGCAAGCCATACGGGTGAATCTGATATCCCCATTTCATTTTGCATTTCAACATAAGCAATTGATGGTGCTAAAAGCGACCAAAAACTAGCAGCAATCATAACTCCTCCAGTAAATCCTAATGATATGTCAAGTGCCTTTCTGTTTGATGTTTTGAATAGGAATACTAAAGATGCTCCTAATGCAGTTAGCGCCCAAGTAAAAAGTCCTGCATAAAGGGCTTGCATTACAGGTCCTTGTTGAACAAACCATTTGTATAATTCGTAATTTTCCATGTTTAATTTGTTTTAATTAAAAGGTGTTTTGCTACATCATTACTGATGTGTTGTTTGGTATTTCCTATTTTGATGCTGATTGATTGATCAAAAGATATCTTTTCTAAAAGCTTAATTTCTGTCCCTATGCTGATATTTAACTTTGTTAAGTAATCTAAAAATGGCTTTTCATCTAATGTTACTCCCATAACCTTTCCATTTGTTCCTTCTGATAATTTATTTAAAGGTATAGTATTTGTTGTTGGGATTTTTCCATCTTTTGTAGGAATAGGCTCTCCATGAGGGTCAAATTTTGGGTACTCTAAAAAAGTATCTAATCTGTCAATGAGTTCAGGGGATTGTATGTGTTCTAATTGCTCAGCTACATCATGTACTTCTCCCCAGTTGAATCCTAGGTTATTTACTAAAAAGGTTTCCCAAAGCCTATGTTTTCTTAGGATGTTAATAGCATTGCTCTTTCCTGTTTTGCTGAGTTCTACTCCTTTGTACTTTTCGTATTTAATCAGTTTTTTATCCTGTAATTTTTTTAGCATATCAGATACAGAGGCGGCTGAAGTACCAATTTCCCTTGCTATTGCATTGGTAGATACTTTTCCGTCTTCATTTAATGAAATGGATAAAATGGCTTTTAAATAGTTTTCTTCTGCTAAAGTAATCATGTGGCAAACATAAGAATTAAATTAGTATAAATAAATTTTTAGACTACTCTAAAAATATAATAAATAAAATACTATAACTACACCTACAGAAGGGTAGTATGTGTTATAAAGTTTGTTGGTGGTAATCATTATATAGGCTTATAATTTTCCATTAAATAATTGTTTTTTTCAGGTGTCAAGGTTGCTGTAATATTAACTTTTATCAGAATATAAATATAACTTTAATTCTCATGTGGTGATTCAAATTAGTTACTTTTGTAAACAAATTTATACCTCAAAATATACTTTATTTATCATTTAATCATAATAGTATATTTCAACAAGTCAAAATACTATAAGTGAATAGTTTACGTAATCTATATAAAGTAAATGTATAGTGATTATAAAAGAAAACACTATCCAATTCCTTTTAATAAAAAAACTAATTGTAATTTTGGGGTTTACAATTGTAAACTATAAATTTATGCACGACAGGCTTAAAAGTTGGATGGAAAAAGAGGGTTTAAAATCCTCAGCATTTGCTGATATTATTGGTGTAAATCGTGCTACTATTTCACATATACTTTCTGGCAGAAATAAGCCAAGTATTGACTTTTTAGAAAAGTTGTTGAATGCTTATCCTAACATAAATGCCAACTGGTTAATTAGCGGAATTGGATATATGCAGAACAAATTAGAGCAAAAAGAGGTGCTTGTATCCAAGAAAATAGGGAAAGTTGTTGTTTTTTATGATGATAATTCTTTTGAGCAGCTAAACTCTTAAGTTTGAAAGCATTTTCTATTTTTGCATAAAATCTTTATAATGTACAGAATCGTCCGTTTTTTCTTATTCCTATTTAACCCTGAAGCGATACACCATATCACCTTTAAAATGGTAAAAATTGCTGGGATGATACCTGGTAAAATGTGGACTTTGCGTCTGCTGTTTAAAGTAAAGGATGCTAGTTTAGAGCGTGAAGTATTCGGATTAAAATTTGATAATCCTGTAGGCTTAGCTGCAGGTTTTGATAAGGATGCCAAACTTTTTGATGAATTAGCTTCTTTTGGTTTTGGTTTTATTGAAATTGGTACAGTTACTCCTTTACCACAAGAGGGAAATCCTAAGCCTAGGTTATTTCGCTTAAAGGATGACAGTGGTCTTATCAATAGAATGGGTTTTAATAATCAAGGGATAGAAGCAGTAGTTGCTCGATTGAGAAGAAGAAAAACTAACATCATTATTGGTGGGAATATTGGGAAAAATAAAGTTACACCAAACGAAAAGGCAGTAGATGATTATGCAATCTGTTTTGAGAAATTATTTCCTTATGTTGATTATTTTGTGGTGAATGTAAGTTCCCCAAATACTCCAGGTTTGAGGGATTTGCAGGAGAAAGCACCCCTTACTGCTTTGCTTAACAGCTTACAGGATTTAAATAACAAAAAGGATAAGCGTAAACCAATCTTATTAAAGATTGCTCCTGATTTAACTAACGAGCAATTGGATGATATTATAGAAATTGTAGCAGACACTAAAATTGATGGAGTGGTAGCAACTAACACAACAATTGATAGAAGTGGGCTTAAAAC
>JABJNS010000116.1 GCA_018664745.1 Flavobacteriales bacterium
GAAAATGACAATAATGCCAATCTAGGTTTTATTCTAAATTGCTTAACTGTTTTTGCAATCATTACACTCATTTCAGCAATCTCCTCTGCAGTAGGATTAAGGTTAATAGTAGTATCTGCTAAAAACAATGTTCCTTTTTTTGTTCGCATAATATACATTCCAACTACCTTATTTACACCATCTTCTTTTCCAATAACCTCAAGTGCAGGCTTTATTGTGCTTCTGTAATTTCTAGAAATTCCTGATATCAATGCATCAGCTTCTCCAGTCTCCACCATCATAGAGCCAAAATAATTACGCTCACGCATTAATTTCCTAGCTTCAAATTGTGTTAAACCTTTTCGTTTTCTTTTCTCCCAAAATAAATCACCAAATTCATGGCGCTTTTTTTCTTGAGCAACTTCCTTAGGGTCAATTATACATATATCATCAAACTCAATAGAAAATTCCTCAATTAATGCTTCAATTTTTTTTCTCCTTCCCAATAAAATTGGCTCTGCAATTCCATCATCTTTTACTTGTTGTGCAGCTTTTAATATTTTGTAGTGCTCTGCTTCAGCAAAAACTACTTTTTTAGGATTTCTTTTAGCTCGAGCCGTTAAAGTTCTTATTAATTTATTATCCAACCCTAACCTTTTCTTTAAACTTTCACGGTACTTGTTCCAATCCTTAATTTCTTCTTGTGCTACCCCAGAACGAACTGCAGCCATTGCCACTGCAGGCGCTACAGCAGTAATTAATCTTGGATCTAGAGGTTTTGGAATAATATAATCAGGACCAAAAGCAAGTGTATTATCATCATAAGCCAAGTTAATTTCATCTAAAACTGTTTCCTTTGCTAAATTAGCTATTGCTTTTACAGCAGCTAATTTCATGCTTTCATTAATTTCAGTTGCTCTAACATCCAATGCTCCTCTAAAAATATAAGGGAATCCAAGTACATTATTTACTTGGTTGGGATGATCTGATCTTCCTGTAGCCATAATAATATCATCACGAGATTTCATTGCCTCCTTGTAAGATATTTCTGGATCAGGGTTTGCTAAAGCAAATACAATAGGGCGTTTTGCCATTGACTGGAGCATTTCTTTACTTACAATATTTGCTACAGAAAGACCCAAAAATACATCTGCATTTTTCATTACATCCTCTAGAGTATCAACTCGTCTATTGGTTGCAAAAAATAGTTTCTCTCCAGTTAAGCCTTCTCTATTTTGTTTAATAACTCCTTTGCTATCAAGCATTACTAAATTTTCTTTCTTAACTCCTAATGCCAAATATAATTTTGAGCACGACATAGCTGCTGCACCCGCTCCATTCACTACAATTTTAACTTTAGCAATCTCTTTTTTAGCAATCTCTAATGAATTTAACAATGCTGCTGAGGATATAATAGCTGTTCCATGCTGATCATCATGCATTACAGGAATGTCTAATTCTTCTTTTAACCTCCTTTCTATCTCAAAACATTCTGGTGCTTTTATATCTTCAAGATTAATCCCTCCAAAAGTAGGAGAGATTGCTTTCACAGTCTCCACAAATTTATCTACATCATTAGCGTCTACCTCAATGTCAAAAACATCAATATCAGCAAAAATCTTAAACAACAAGCCTTTCCCTTCCATTACAGGTTTTGATGCTTCAGGACCAATATCACCTAGTCCTAATACAGCAGTACCATTAGAAACAACAGCAACCAAATTTCCTTTTGCTGTATATTTATACACATCATTCTTATTTTTTTCTATCTGTATACAAGGCTCTGCTACTCCTGGTGAGTAGGCTAATGACAACTCTCTTTGTGAAGAATGTTGTTTAGTCGGTACTACTTCAATTTTTCCAGGCCTACCTTCAGCATGATATGCTAACGCCTCCTTCTTACTTACTTTCTTTGCCATAAATCTATTATAACTATAAGTAGGCAAATTTAATGATTTGATTGTATCTAGCACCATAAAAAGGAAAACCCTGCACATAAGCGCAGGGTTTTAAAAATTATATCTAATATTTACTACTTTACAATCAGTTTTTTAATTGAAACAACTTCATCATTTACAAGTAAATTTCCAAAGTAAATTCCTTCTGACAAATCAGTAATATCTATTTCTTGCTTCCCTTTTTTACGCAATTTTATACTCTTCACTTCATTTCCTAAAATATCCATAATGATTAATTCTGCCTCTACATCAAGATGGAAATCAAAAAACACAATTCCGTTTGCAGGGTTTGGATAAAAATCAGTGATAACTGAAAGATTACCTAAATCCTGAACTGCAGTAACACTGCAGTCATAATTGATTGTCACACAAGTATTATCACTAGGATTGTTCTGATCATAGAAACAATACTCAACAATTGCAATTCCTGGGGCACCACCAGCACTATAATACCCAGAATGAGCAAGTGAATCGTTATTACTATAAGTAATAGCTTGACCAGAATTTAAAGGAGCTGGATTACTTGGGTTTGTTGCACTTGCAGGATAGCAAGAACCTGCAAAACAATAATAGGAACCTGCCCAAGTTGGCATACCAGCAGGGTAACTTATAATTGTTTTTTGACAGATCACATTAATAGCATTATTTGATACATTCTTTACATCTAAATGATGAGAAATTTGAGTATCAACATCAGCATAAAAGACGGAATCACCCGTA
>JABJNS010000117.1 GCA_018664745.1 Flavobacteriales bacterium
AGTTTCTTCAGTTGCAGCAGCATCATCAGTTCCACAATTACAAGCAGTAAAAACAAACATAGTTCCCGCTACTAATAAATACATTAATTTTTTCATCTTAAATATTTTTTTATTAATAATTAGGACAAATATACATAAAAAAGCAAGCAATTTACAATATCTTTGTTTTATGAAATTCCGTTTTTCAATATTAATTTGTTTATTATTTGCATGCACTACTCCAGAAGAAAAAATACCTGAAAATATTTTATCTGAAACTAAATTTGAACTTTTATTAAAAGAAATACATTTGGTTGAAGCCGCTTTTGAATTGAACAAATCAAAAGGAATTGAGCAGGCACAAAACACTTTAGCAAATAGTTATCGGAATATCTATACTGAAAAGGAAATCACAGAAGAAGAATTTAAATTAACTTTAGAGTATTACTCCAATCACCCTGAAAAGTTAGAAAAAATTTATACACACATTTTGGAACAACTAACCAAGGAAAGGTCTATTTTAAATCAGCAATAAACCAAGTAGCATATTTTTTTATAGTAGCATCAATATCAGTAAATTGAT
The DNA here is from genome assembly GCA_018664745.1 of Flavobacteriales bacterium. GTDB lineage: Bacteria > Bacteroidota > Bacteroidia > Flavobacteriales > BACL11 > UWMA-0277. The sequence goes on from JABJNS010000117.1 coordinate 563, forward strand.
ATGAAATAGCTTGTTCAATTTTTGAAGTAGAATACGAACTATCAGTCATAGCACTATTTGCAGTTTCTTTAGTGATAAGTGGTGTTTTAGCAGTTACAAATGATTTTACAGCCTCTAATCTCCAAGCAATTTCTTTTAAAAATGGTGTAACTTTTATAGTGGCCTTTGGTTTATTAAATGCAACTGCAATTCTATCAAAACAATCACGATATTTTAAGTTTGCACCATTCACAATAAATCGTTCGTTCTTAATTTTAGAAAAAAGAAGTGCAATTAATGAAGAGGAAACATCCACTACATCAACATAACCTGTACTACCTGTTGTATAAAATTTTAGCCCATTATTTATTTTTTCAAAAATTTGGGAACTACCTTTTTCCGAATCTCCAGGACCCAAAATTACTGATGGATTTACAATTACAACATCCAATCCTTCTTGGGCAGCCCTCCATACTTCTTGCTCGGCATAATATTTGCTAAGTGCATAATTACTATCTAATTTAGTATGTTTAAAATGACACTCTTCATCAACAATACCTTCAGTTGAATTACGCCCCAAAACAGCAATTGAACTTACAAATCCTACTTTTTTTACTCTTGAACTCAAAGCCACATTCATCACATTTGCAGTTCCTTCAATATTTACTTTTTTCAAAAGTTCAGCATCAGAAGATTGAAAAGAAATGACAGCAGCACAATGAATTAACTGTTCACAATCCTGCATTCCATCTGTTAAAGAGGGAATATCATTAACATCACCTACAACCCAATTTATCTTCTCAAATAAATCCTCAGCATTGTAATATTTAAAAATATTTTCGCAAATAGATAAAGAAGAAGAATCTCTTTTAAGCGCTTTGAATTGTTCTCCCTTTTGAGATAATTCAAGTAAAATATGCGAACCTACAAGCCCAGTTCCTCCAGTAACAAATATCATAAGGCAAAGATAGGGGAATAGATTTTAGATATTAGATATTAGACATCAGATTTAGAATAATTGTCTATTTTTGACAAAAATTATAAGAAATGAATTTTGTAGAAGAATTAAAATGGAGAGGAATGATACACGATATCATGCCAGGAACACAGAAGCAATTTGAAAAAGAAATGACTTCTGCCTATATTGGTTTTGATCCTACTGCTGATTCCCTACACATTGGGAGTTTAGTTCAGATTATGATTTTGGTGCATTTGCAAAGATGTGGACATAAACCTTTTGCTTTAGTTGGGGGTGCTACCGGGATGGTTGGAGATCCTTCAGGGAAAAGTAAGGAGCGTAATTTGTTGGACGAAAAAGCTCTAAATCATAATTTAACATCTGTACAAAAACAATTGGAACAATTTTTGAATTTTGATTGCGGAGCAAACTCTGCTGAAGTAGTAAATAATTACGATTGGTTTAAGGAGTTTAATTTCTTGGATTTTATCCGTGATGTTGGGAAACATATGTCGGTAAACTATATGATGGCAAAGGATTCTGTAAAAAGCAGGTTGGAAACAGGAATGAGTTTTACCGAATTTTCATACCAATTAGTGCAAGGTTATGATTTTTACTGGCTTTGGAAAAATAAAAATTGTAAAGTACAATTAGGTGGGTCTGACCAATGGGGTAATATAGTAACAGGAACAGAATTAGTAAGAAGAAAAGGAGGAGGGAAAGCATTTGCTGTAACTACTCCTCTTATTAAAAAAGCAGACGGAGGTAAGTTCGGGAAAACTGAAAGTGGTAATGTTTGGTTGGACAAAACAAAAACATCTCCTTACAAATTCTACCAATTTTGGTTAAATTCTACTGATGAT
>JABJNS010000118.1 GCA_018664745.1 Flavobacteriales bacterium
ATGTGTGATGATATAGATAATAGCTTATATACTGTGCTTAGTTGTAGTTTCCCTGAAACTCCAATGGCTGAGATGTTATTGTTTAATTTAGATATTAAAGGAATTGCGTGTAGTGGAGGTAGTGCATGTACATCAGGCAGTAATAAAGGATCTCATGTTATTCAGGAGATTAATCCTAATTCAAAGAGACCATCAGTTAGATTTTCATTTAGCAAATACAATACAATAGAAGAAGTTGATTATGTAGTTGATGTTTTAAAAGGCTTATTTTCTTAGTCAATAATTATTTTCTTTTCTACTTTACCATTTTCATATTTATAAAATAGAGGAGTATTTCTTTTTTCTATAGTTTGTTCTCCTAAGATATTAGTAATATTGAGGAGTTTTCCTTTAGGAGTATTATGCTCATTTATCGCACTTGGGTTTGTTACGCTTCCCCACTCAACAACTGGCCAGGAAATAAAATTTTGGCATTTTATCCTGAAATTATCAAAACCAACTATTTGTCTTAAAAAGTTTTGTGATGAGTAAACATAAGATGATACTTTTTCTGCTGTAGTTCCTTCATTTGTAAGTAATATAATTCTGCCTTCCCTTTGATAAACCGACTTCTTGTTAGCAGATTGTTGTATAACTAAATAAGAATCATAACTTAGATAAAACCCATGAGCCAAAGTATCTGTTGCCATAGCCCAAGGAATTGCTGATGTAGTGTTTTCATAATAAGATGAAGTGTATTTATCAAAAGTGTTTGGCATAAAAATACTCTTTTGTATTAGGTTTAAACCTTTCTCAAATTCTAAATTTCCATAATAACTTGCATATACATCATTATGGAGATTGCTACAAAAAGTTGTACCAATAAATTTTGAATCTTGCCCTGCAAAAGCAGTGATTGTTATTCCATCTTTTAGTTTATTTTTTAGGATGTTTCCATTTGTAGCGTTATTCAGAAAATCTTTCAATATATCCCAATCATTTTCGTAAAACAGAATTTTATTTGGAGCACTGAAATCTGTGGAAGGTAAATTAGTTCCGTTAGAGATATCAACTATAAAAGTATTAGGGTTGTTTAATTGATCTATTTTATTTGCTAATAAATCTGCTCTGTTTGGTTTTGTTGTATAAATGTAAATATCATCTTGTATTTGGCCATGTGCACTATCTAATTCGCAAAGAAATTTATCCATATGTTCCAAGCTATCACTACCACTCACAAGTAAAGTGTTGGTGTAATTATTATATAAAATAGGATTAAGGGGTGGGGTTGGTTCTAAAATAATATTTGTAGAACCATTAACAATTTGTTTGCTGTCAAAATTATATTTATGTCCATTTAGTAACTGAGTGTATTTTGTGTCTTTAGAAATATGAGAGTTAAACCATACATTGTTTTCAATAATCGTTACTGCTGCTGAACCCATCACTTCTCCAATATTATTTGTGTCAATGCAGAGTACCGTTCTATCATCAACCCCAATTCCATCTTTTCTTTGAGTACCCCAGTTCTGATACCAATTTGCCATAAAAACTAAAAGTCTTGCAAATCTTCCTCTTTCAACAAAATGAGTATCAAAAATATATCCTTGGAAAATGCCAAGAAAATCATCATTTAATGCGATATCAATCCAGTTATAAGGGTCGGTTAAAGCTTCATCAGGATATACAGTTCCGTTTTCTGCTGTAAAAACTACTTCCGATAAAATTGCCATTCCAGCAGAAGTTCCCATTATCACACCTCCTTGATTGAATTTATCGGTAATAGCATCTTCAACCTTAGTGTTCTTCCAAGTGTTGTAATAATCCCATTGGTCGCCACCTTTTATAAAAAACACATCATACTGCATTAAACTATCGTAAGTAGCTTGGGAGTTCGCTAAAGTAAGATTGTCAATGTCAAATTTGGCAGTATCAGAAGCACCTAAATCCATAAAATATTCTGGAATCCAAGAGGTGGATCTGCTGTAATAAATTACAGCTACTTTTCTGTTTTGTGATTGATCTAAAGCCCAAGTGTATGGAGCATCACTCCAGCCTCCATTACTTTCTCCACCACCTCCAACAAGCACTAAACTCCCTTGAGAGTAGGAGAGGATAGATGATAGTAGAAATGCATAGACAAGAAACTTTTTCATGCTTCAAATATAGTTATTTATTTTCTAGCTTTTTAATCTTAATCCCCATGTAACCATAAGCAATGGTCATAAGTGGTGAAATAAGATTGAAAAAACAAAAAGGCAAATAAGCAAAGGTTGCTACACCCAAAACTGCTGATTGAGTTGCTCCACAAGTATTCCAAGGAACTAAAACTGAAGTAACAGTTCCTGCATCTTCCAAAGTTCTACTTAAGTTCTCAGGAGCAAGACCTTTCTCTTTATAAGTATCAGCATACATTCTTCCAGGAACTACAATTGCTAAATACTGATCAGATGCTGTGATGTTGAAAAACACACAAGTTCCTGCTGTAGTTGCAATCAAACTGCCAGTGCTCTGAGCATAACTAATTATAGGCTCAGCAACTCTTCTTAAAAGTCCTGTTGCCTCCATAGCTCCCCCAAAAATCATAGCGCAAATAATCAGCCAAACCGTATTAAGCATTCCGTACATACCACCTGTTGAGAGTAAATTGTTAATCATTTCATTTTCAGTTGTGATAGAAATTTCACCTCCCATAGCATTTATAACTGCAATATAAGCCGAACTAAAAGTTAATGATTCAGCACTAGTAATTGATATTACAACATCTGGCTGAAAGATAATAGCAAAGATGCCTCCTAAGAGTGTTCCTGCTAATAATGCTGGAATGGCTGGAGTTTTTTTAATGATAAGCGCAATTACCAAAATTGGAACTAAAAAGAGCCACCCACTTATGTTGAATGAATTAGAAATAGCTGATAAAGTCCGTTAATATCTTGTTCTTCACTAGTG
>JABJNS010000119.1 GCA_018664745.1 Flavobacteriales bacterium
GTGAAGAAATAAAAAAGGGACTACATTGCTGCAATCCCTTTGTTTTCAAGTGACCTCGGCAGGATTCAAACCTGCAACCTCTTGAGCCGTAATCAAAAGAATAATTTCCTAATCTTTTATAAAATTTACCAATGTGTTGTATTACAGTAAATTAGATGATCAATCTCTTTCTGTTTTTACTACTCTATCCTAGTTTTATTCAATAGTTGTGTGCAAATAGTGTGCAAGTAAATATTGTTGAATCTAAATTTTATAAAATGAGTAAATCTTTAAATTTTGTCGTAAACATAAGACTTGACAGAAGGTCAACTGATGTAAATGGCAACCACCCAATCAAACTTCGAGTCTGGAATCGTGCAAGTAGGAAGGTAAAACTCTACAGCTGTAACAAATTTTCAGATTCGTCTCTATTCGAAAAGGCAATGAATCACCAAGCCATAGTTAAAGGAGATGCTTTTGTGCTTAGAACCTACTTGGATAGGGTGCTGTCAAATGCAACAGAAATTCTCGAAAAGAATGATGTTAAATCCCACACTGATTTTGAAAAGTTAATGTTTGGGAGAACAAAGCAATCAGCCGATTTATCCAACCATATAGACAGGAAGATATGTGAGTGTGATATAAACCAGCAGTATTCTTCTAAGGACATTTATATAGGTCTTAAAAAGCTATTAAAGAGCTTTTCAGAAGGAAATAATATTCAGGTGGCTGATGTGTCCGTGAAATGGCTTGAGTCTTTAGAAAAGTGGTACTTGGGCAGAAAAAAGAGTAATGGAGATAGTTATAGAATATCTGGGTACTCTATATATGTAAGACACCTCCGCATAATCATTAATGAACTAGTGGATGAAGAGCTAATCTCTCAGAAAGATTATCCATTTGGAAAGAAGAGGTACACAATCCCAGCAGCAGAGAATAACAAAAGACCTCTAGCAACGGAGGACATCACCAAGCTACTAAACTACCAATCTGACTGTCCTTTAAAACAATATGCTGTAGACTTTTGGAAACTGAGCTATTATTGGATGGGCATTAATCTTAGAGATGTGATCAATCTAAAATGGAGTGATATTCATGATGATAAGATTTACTACTACAGAAGTAAAACATTAAAACGTAGCAAGGTTAAAAAGAAGAATACAATATTTCGAGATGACAGGACAACAGCCATCATCAACAAATACAAAGGGGCAGGCTCTTTTATTTTTAATGTAATAGACGAATCAATGGGTGAAGAGCAGAAATATAAAGCAGGGAAAAATTTCATCAGGAAAATCAATCAGCACTTGAAAAAGGTTGCTTTAGAGCTTGACATCTCAAAAGACATCTCCTCTATCTGGTCAAGGCACAGCTTTGCTACAGAGATGAAAAAGAAGAAAGTTAGTCCATACCTCATACAAGAGGCATTTGGTCATAAAGACTTAAAGACCACTGAAAATTATATGTCGTCTTTAGTCGAGGATGATTTAAGAAAAATCCAAGATTTATTGTAACAGCTATGTAAAAAACCTGATTTTGTTAAAAACAGACGGGGTTTGTTCAAAACTAAGCCTTTCAGATAGACTAACATCGTTATAACTTGCACTAAATAAAAAAAGCCAAAGATGTGGCTTTGTGAGCCAGGGAACTTTGGCAATTTATTTCTTACAATTCAAATTTACAACTTCCCTCTTACATCTTCATCTTTTAGGCTGTTAAATTTTATTTAATTGAGTAATAATTATTTAAAATCGGATTCTGCTGGAACAATAGTACAGGGAATCCAATCAGTTTTAGATGAGCTCTCTGTTATCAAAAAGAGCTTAAGTATTGATCAGGCAGGACCTTTAGGGATTAAAGAAGCTGCAAGGTATCTAAAGATGTCAACCCAAAGCATTTACAAGGAAGCTGAGAAGGGATCTATACCTCATTATCAGGAATCTCGTGGAAGTAGGATCTTCTTTTACAAAGAAGAGCTAGATAGCTGGGTAAAAAGTAAGAAAAGAATCTCCAAAAAAGAGATTCTGGAAGATGCTGATAACCTTAAAATTGGAGGCCATGGAAACTGATAGAAACGAAATGAGTAATCTTCCATTCGAGGTTAAAGGAAAGCTAAAAAAGCTTCTAATTGGTGCTGACATCATTAAGAATAAGAACTATTCTGAGATTGAGTATTTAGTAGAAGAGCTGATCCCCAAGGGCACCCTATGTGCCCTAGTTGGTGAGAGTGATACAGGTAAGAGTTCTCTTCTGAGACAGCTGGCAGTATCACTAGTCTACGGAGACGACAAATTCCTTGGATTTAAACTTAATGACTCTTGTAGAAATGTAGTTTATGTTAGTACAGAAGACGGAGAAATGGCTACATCTGTATGGCTCAATACATATTTTGGTAGAGACTCAGCAGAGGATGAAAAATTATCCAAGCTTAAGTTTATTTATAGTGTGGATGGCATCGTTAAAAACCTTACTGAGGTTGTATCTAATAACTGTGTAGATCTAATAATTGTGGATTCTTATGCTGACTTATTCAATGGGTCTATGAACAATTCGAATGAGGTAAGGAGTTTTCTGAACCTTTATGATTCTATAGTGAAGAGGTTCGGAGTGACAGTAGTCTTCCTTCACCATACTAAAAAAGCTTCTGCAGGTATGGTTCCGAGCAAGAATAGTATTCTAGGCTCACAGGGTTTTGAGGCTAAAATGAGAAGTGTAATAATGCTTACAAAAGACAAAGAGGATTCTTCATTAAGACACCTATGTGTAGTAAAAAACAACTACATGCCTGAGTATAACAAGTCGGAGAGCTATGTGCTTAAATTTAATAAGCAGCTATCTTTTGAAAACACAGGAGATAGAGTTCAACTTAATAATCTTGCAAATGAAGACTGGATAGAGGAAGCCAAGAGGTTAAGGAAGGAAGGAAATAGCCTTAAGGATACAGCTGAAATTTTAAAAAAGAAAGGTGTCAAAACCTCCAAGTCAAGTTTAGGACGAAAGCTCAATTAATTTAACCAATGTCCCACGTCCCATCCCTAGGGGTTGGGACAATGGGACGCTTAAAAAACCCAAAAACTTCTCTGGCATCCCTATTCTAATTTTAGGGGCATGGGTTTTAGAAAACGGTTTTTCTATTGAAAGAAGGGGGGGTGGATTTGATATATAACCCGTTCTATATATGTAGGTTCTGCTCTGAAAAAAAGGAAGTGTTTTGGGTATTATACTAAATTTATTAAGTTTTTGTAAAATCTATATCTAAATTTGTATTTATACAAAAACTTAATCATGAAAAAAATATTTACTGTAGTTGCCGCTACACTAGTTTTAAGTTCCTGTGCCACATTATTTACTGGCGGGAAAAGTCGTGTAGCAATGAACTCAAAACAAACAGGAACTATGGTTTCTGTTAACGGAATGGAGAAAGGTGTTACTCCAATACAATTAAAAATAAAAGCCGATGACATTTTAACTTTTGAAAAAGAAGGTTTTGAAACAAAAACGATTGTAGTTGATAGTAAGTTTAACGCTATTGCAATATTAAATCTATTTTCTATCCTTGGATGGGGTATAGATGCCATCACAGGTTCCTTAAAAGTACCTGATACAAAAGTTATCAATGTAACACTAAAGGAATCGGAATAGCTCTGACTTAATTTAATAAAGTTATGTAGTTGTTTCAACTTTGAATAAGAGGAGGAGCTAGCCTAACCGCTGCACTACACTAATATTACAACCAATTTAAGCCCTTCACTTCGGTGAGGGGTTTTTCTTTTCCTAATCGTAAGACATATGGATTTACAAATAAACCGCCAGTTTTACCAGTTACTGACAGTAAAAATTAGTGGCGTAAAATGAATTTAATGGGGTGATATATATCCGTTTCTGTTAAATCAAACAGTTAATTGTAATTCTAAATGATGAGTTACTACAACACTAGTTCTTGATTAAAATAATAGGAAGCTAATGTGGTATTATACTAAATATCTTAAGTTCTCCTTAAACTTATCTCTAACTTTAAATTAAAACAAAAAATGAAGAAACTACTATTACTTTTTTTAGGACTGACATTAATTAGCTGTTCATCTGATGAGGACGGAGATGAAGACTCTGATTTAAGAACTACTGACCCGCTCATTGGAACTTGGGATATTATTAGTGGTCTTGGTGATGTTGAATCACCTACGGTTACATATGCTTTTAACGGAGTTTTTGTTGAAGATAGTCCTAGTCTTGATGCTCCAATTGAAGGGACTTGGTCTAATACAAGGGATAACTTTAATAATTTAGACCAATCATATGTTTTTATTTATAATGAAGATGAATCAGAACTTATTTTAGTAAATGTATTATTTAATGGAGATTTTAGTCAGGCTCAATTATCATCCGATTCTGAAGATACAACATTAACTATCAAGAGGAAAAATTAACCCCCTTCTAATCCTTTGCTATTACTGAGGTAAAAATGGATTCCCTTAGAACAAAATTAGGTGGTGTTTGTTAGTGGTTTATGGGAGATGTAAGGGGGGAGTGATTTGATATATA
>JABJNS010000120.1 GCA_018664745.1 Flavobacteriales bacterium
AACAGCAAGACCAAAATACTCTGCTGGACCAAATTCTAGGGCTAGCTGTGCTAATAAAGGTGCTGCAAAAATAAAAATTATTAAACTAAAAACACCACCAAAGACACTTGAGACTGCTGCCAAACCGAGAGCTCTTCCTGGCTCACCATTTTTAGCCATAGGATAGCCATCTAAGGCAGTTGCAACTGCGGGAGGCGCACCTGGTGCATTGATTAAAATAGCGGTAATAGATCCTCCAAATGTTCCTGCGCAATATAATGCAGCCATCATTGATATAGCAGCAACAGGATCTAAAGAAATCGTAAATGGAATTAATAAAGCAATAGCCATAGGAGAGCTTAAACCTGGTAAAGCTCCAACTAAAACACCAATTAAAACCCCTGAAAGAATCAAAATAATGTTTTCAAATTCTAATAATAACCCTAAACCTTTTGCTACATCTTCCAAAGTTTAATCCTCGTCAATTTTTAATTAGTTCGAGTAATCCTGGTTCAAAATGAACACCCAGAACAATATTGAATAAAATAATTACAAATAAGGGAAATCCAATTATGTAAGGTATTAATACTTTTAATCGTTTTTCACCCCAGTAAAGAGGTAAGGCTATACTTATAGCTATTATTGTTATTGCTGCTCCCAAAATTTGTGATGAGGCAACAATAGTAGATAAAATAACCATAGTTCCTAAAGTTGATTTTTCTATAGGTTTATCTCTTCCTGCATCAATATTTTTACCATTTTTCTTTAAAAAAATATGTTCAAAAGGGATAATTAGAATCATTCCTAAAATTATAATAAGTAAAATTTGAGGAAACATTTCAGGAGGTATATTATTAGAAAATAAATCAGGAACTTTTTCAAATTTAGTAGTTTCAAACCATAAGAATCCTATTAAAGCAATCATCAATAAAGCAATGATGGTGTCCTTTTTATTTAACAGTGCACCCAGGTTACTGGGTGCATTTTTTTTGGTCGACATTTTTCTTAAAACCTCAGATTTAATTTTATTTAACTAAACCAAGTTCTTGTAATGCTGAAGCAGCAACTTTATACTCTGCCTTTAGGTGTTTATCCCAAATCTTAGTTCCAGCTACACTGCTTTCAACTGTAAGACCTGCTCCTGCAAGGTAACTAGCAAAAACATCATGTTTCATTGCTTTAACCATTGCTTTTGATATTTGATCTATAATTGGCTGAGGTGTAGAAGCTAATACAGCATATCCTCTGGTTGTAGAGCACTTTGCCTTAATCCCTTTTTCGAAAGTAGAAGGAACATTTGGATAATCCTTAAGTCTTTCTTCTGCCATTACAGCTAAAGCCCTGAAACTTCCATCTGCTACTTGGTTTGCAGCTTCACTAACATTTGGCAATGTGGCATCGATTTTCCCAGCCATAAGGGCTTGAACCATTTGAGCTCCAGATCCAAAAGGTACCACTTTAAATTTAATACCTGCTTCTTTAGCAAATTGAGCTAGACCAATATGCTCTGTTCCTCCGATTTGAGCCACTCCCCAATTTAATGGAGCTTTTTTAGAAGCTGCCACCAGGTCTTCTAGTGTTTTAAACTTACCTTTACCTGATACCGCTACAAAAGTGGGATCATCCATGGCTCTTGCAACGCCTACAATATCATCTATCTTCATTTTAGACTTTCCTCGAGCCATTGTGTAAAGATGAGATTGTGTAAGGGCCATAATTGTATAACCGTCAGCAGGCTTAGATAATACGTAGTTTTGAGCTTTTGCTCCTGAACCGCCTCTCTTTGCTACAATTGATATATCTGTTTTTAGGTTTCTTCTCGTTCTTATAGATACCATTCTTGCTGTTGTATCTGTTCCTCCACCATATTTTGCATGAATTACTAATTCAATAGGTTTGCTTGGGTATTTGTCAGCATTTGCTATAGAAACTAAACCAAAAGTACTTAGACCTGCTATAGTGGCAATACTTAAACCTGCTTTGACTATATTTCTTCTTAAAGAAGTCTTTATTTTTGTCATATTGTCCTCCCAATATTAATAATATTTATAAAAGCTTGCATGCCACAGTAATTTAATTCAAATCATTTTTTCAAATAGCTATTATAATATTTTATAAATTACTTTATCATTTATGCATAAATCTTTGTTTCACCCTTAATTTGAGTTCTATGCATTACCCTTCTAGTGTTAGGATCAAAGGCATCTCTTTTGTGAAGAACATTCAAATTTTTCCACATTAATAAATCACCTTTTTCCCATTTTTGTGTCCACGTATACTTTTTTTGTGTGGCGTGGTCCCAAATTGCATCCAATAAATCTTCACTTTCATTTATTTCTAAG
>JABJNS010000121.1 GCA_018664745.1 Flavobacteriales bacterium
GCATAATTTACTTTTGATTTAGAACCTATATTTGCAGGGTCATTTATTTTGTAAGCATATTCCCCATAATAATTCCATCCTCCATTACTTACATCTAATCTTCCTGCATAAGCACTTACATTTTGAGGCATCTTAAACACAATTCCAGTTCGTTCTTGATATCTACTAACAAAACTCCCTCCAATAATAGCTTTAGTTTTTGCTTCTGAGTTTAATAATTCATTGATATTAAGCTCTCCATCTAATCCTCTAAAGATTCCATCAGAATAAGTGAAATGTGTTCTACTTTTTCCAATAAATGTTTTTAAATACATTCCTTGTAGAGGACTGTATTTTAACTTTACTCCATCCATAGCATTATCAATTCCTAAACCTTTTTCTTCATAGCTTCTAAAGATTAACCCACTACCAAGTTGCTCGTAATAATTACCGACAGTAACTTCTAAGCCATCAATACTGTAAGTTGCATATCTATAAGGTATTCCATTTCCTTTAAATTCAGGATCGTAATCCGCTAAGGAATTTAAGTAACTTTCATAGCGCAAACCTGTTGCAAAATCCCCCTTAGTATAGGTTAAATTTAAGTAGGCATTATTAAGAATAACTTCATCAACAGCCTCTGCTCCAATTTGTAAGTCTTCTTGGTAAGATTGTAGATTTAAATCAAAATCACCATGAATTTCTCCAGCACTATTTTCTTGAGAAAACCCTAAAAATGAAATGCTAACAGTTGTAAATAAAATTGCAATTTTTTTCATAAATTATTTTGAAAATTTTTCAATTTGTTCTAAGAGTTCATCTTCATCTCCATCAACATAGCCTTTATGTTGCCAAACTATTTCATTTTTATCATTAAGTAAAAAAGTATGAGGAACCGTAGATACTCCCATTGCTCTTTTTAAATCTCCATTTGGATCTAAATAAACTTCATAATCCCAATCGGAAGCATTAACATAAGGCATTACTTTTTTCATTGATCTTGTATCATCAATTGAAATAGCGACTAACTTCACTCCCGTTTCATCTTGCCAGTCTTCATAAACTTCTGAGATATTATTAAGCTCTTTCTTGCAAGGTTTACACCATGTTGCCCAAAAGCTAATTACGATTGGGTTTCCGTCATTTTCTAATGCTGTAATGTTCATGTTTCCTCCATCAAGTGTTTTCACATTTACTGATGGCAATGTTCTGTTTTGTGCAATGCTTAAGGTTGAAAATAGTGCGATTGCAGTTATAGTTGAAAATAGTTTTTTCATTTTAATTGTATTTTATGGTTGGCTAATTTAGGAATAATATCTGATTTATAGTGCAATAAAAAACCCTGACTAGAATCAGGGTTTTTTATAAGGTGTATGTTGTTGTAAATTACTTAGCTACAGTAATTTTTTTAACAGTTAATTTATTCTCAGAAATGATATTTACAAAGTAAACACCATTACTCAAAGCTGAAACATCAATTGTTTTTTGAGCATTAGTAGTTAATACTAATTTCCCAAATACATCATATATAGTAGCTGAAGTATAAGTCCCTTCAATTATTAATATGTCTTTTGCAGGATTAGGATAAATAGATAATTTGGAAAATATGTTATTGGTTGCCGCAGAAGAAGCAATACTTGTGTTAACATCATCAATAAACAAACTGTTTCCATAAGCACTAATACCTTCAAATGCAATCATTACATCTGGGGCATTATCATAAGCAGATAAATCTACTGTGTTATCAACCCACTGACTAGCATTTGGCCAAAATGCAGTTGTTTGTGCAGGAACGGTAGCCAATGTAGCCCCTGATTTGCTCCAAACTTGCGTCCAGGTTCCACCACAATCAGTTGAAATACTTATTTTTAATGCATCATTTTGAGCTTGATATTGTGCATATGCATGTGAAAATGTTAATTGATTACCACTCGTACCAGAAAAGTCACGTTTCTCAAAAATAAGTTTTGAGGATTGCCCTGCAGAGATTCCATAGAAATACCACAAGAAAGACCCGTCAGAGTTTCCATGGCCTCCTAAATTTGAAGTAGCAGGAGTTGAACTTGATGAAACAGTTTGTGCAGTAATTCCGTTAGGGTTATCTGCAATTGCGCCAGCAGGAGCAGGCTGGTTATCAGCACCTTGAAATCCTTCACTGATAGGAGTGCTGGATGCTGTAGTATTTATTTTAGAAAAAGTTTCTGGAGCCATTGCAACAGAACCTCCACTATAAGCATTGGCGCCATTAACACTTACTACATTGTAATTGATTGTAGATGAGCCTGGTGCTAAGTTCGTATTAGGAAAAGCAATAGCAGTAGATTGACCTTGAGTTAAGTTTCCATTATAAGTTTCTTGAACCGGAGTTCCTCCATTAATATCATACTCAACAATAACATTAGTAACAGGTATACCTGGGGAATTGTTTGTAAAAGAAATTACAGGGTCAAAACTATAGTTGCAATATCCAGCGCCAACCGTAGAACTTGTAGCAGTCGCAAGATCTAATAAGCCTGGAACACCGCCTCTAATGCTTTTGCCAGCTTGTTCCATATCGTCACTTGTAGCTGATTGAATGTAGGCGGCAAAGCTTACTTGATTTAAATCAGCAATGTAACTAGGTGGAGTTACGTTAAAAGTAAATGTTTGATTGCTATTTGCGGCAATTGTACCAAGTGCAGATCCTGCAGTAGCGTTTCCAGCTCCTGAAGTTGCATCATACATTTCTCTTAAAACCCAGTGAAAAACAGATTCTCCATTTGATCCTGGAGCACTAGGGAAAGAAACAGTCTCTTCTACCATAGAAATAAAAATCTTGTTTGCAGTAGAAACAGCTGCTGGTGTAGTGTTCGAAACAACAACTGTTACATCAACAGAAGTAGCACTAATCCAGTTTTGAGTAACAGCTACTTGGTATGGTGTAGTTTGCGCTGCAACAGCTGCCATAGTACTTGCTGTTACAATAGTACTAGGGTATCCGCTAGTGCCATTCAAAGCAGAATGAGGGACGCCAGTACCACTATAGTGCTGAAATCTTACACTTGATCCAGTAGGGAAATTGTTCTCCATAGGATCAAAGCTATAGTTTCCTTGATGAGCTACTTTTACATAATCAAGATTGTTAGCATCCATGTTATCTAGAATTGCTTTCATAGCA
>JABJNS010000122.1 GCA_018664745.1 Flavobacteriales bacterium
AAACAAAGGAAGTATTGACGAGCCTACCTTTACAATAATGGAATGGAATCCAAAAAATGCAAGCAATAAAAAACCTATCGTTTTGGTTGGGAAAGGAATTGTTTACGATACAGGTGGTTTAAGTTTAAAGCCAACGGCAAACTCTATGGATTTAATGAAAATTGATATGGGAGGTGCAGGTACAGTTATTGGTGCAATGCAGGCAATTGCTGCAAACAAAGTGAACAAACATGTTATTGCTTTAATTCCTGCAACTGACAACCGGCCATCAGGAAATGCTTATGCTCCAGGTGATGTAATAACTATGTATGACGGCACAACAGTTGAGGTTTTAAATACAGATGCGGAAGGAAGAATGGTACTTGCTGATGCACTTAGTTTTGCAAAAAAATACAAACCAAAATTAGTAATTGATTTAGCAACATTAACAGGGGCGGCAGTAGCTGCCATTGGACATTATGGTTTTGTAAGTATGCATGAGGGTGCTAAAGAAGAACATGCTGAATTAAAGAAAGTTGGTGATGAAGTACATGAACGCTTAGCAGAATTTCCTTTTTGGGAGGATTATGGCGAATTGATTAAATCAGATATTGCAGATATTAAAAACTTAGGAGGACCTTACGGTGGGGCAATTACTGCAGGTAAATTTTTAGCTCATTTTACTGATTATCCTTTTATTCATATTGATTTACCTGGAGTATATTCAAAGGCTAAATATGGCTACAGAGGGAAAGGGGCTACAGGAATGGGAGTAAGATTATTATACCAATTCATTAAAAACAGAGCATAATGTCAAAAATTAAGGTTGGAATTTCAATTGGTGATTTGAATGGTATTGGAATGGAAATCATCATCAAAACATTTAAGGACAGTAGAGTTATGGATTTTTGTACGCCTATTATTTTTGGTTCATCAAAAGTGGCTGCAATTCACCGAAAAACACTTGAAATGCAGGACTTTAATTTTAACATTATCAATGATATTAAAGAGGCACATCCTAAAAAAGCAAACCTACTTAACATTTGGAAGCAAGAAGTAGAAATTAAATTTGGTGAAGCAACCACTACCTCAGGTGAACATGCATTTGATTCTTTAAAACAAGCCACTCAAGCTTTAAAGGATAAAAAAATTGATGTACTTGTTACAGCTCCAATCAACAAAGCTTCAATCCAAGAAAAAGTAAGTGGTTTTATTGGGCACACTGAGTTCCTACAGGGGAATTTTGATGGTGAATCATTAATGATAATGATAAGTGAGGCAATGAAAATTGCTTTTGTAACGGGTCATGTTCCTTTAACAGAAGTTAAAAAAGCTATTACTCCTGAAAACATACTTGCAAAAACTGAGAAATTAAACAATTCTTTAATTCAAGATTTTGGTATCAGAAAACCTAAAATTGCAATTCTAGGCTTAAACCCTCATGCAGGTGAAGAAGGAATGTTAGGAAATGAAGAAAATGACATCATTTCTCCTGCCATAAAAAAGATGAAAGAAAATGGAATTATGGCTTTTGGTCCGTATCCTGCTGATAGCTTTTTTACACCCAAAAATTTAAAGTCATTTGACGGCATACTTTCAATGTATCATGATCAAGGATTAACTGCCTTCAAAACCTTATCCTTTTCAGAAGGGATAAACTATACAGCAGGGTTAAATATTGTAAGAACCTCTCCTGTACATGGTACTGCTTATGAAATAGCTGGCAAGGGGTTAGCTGATGAAACTTCATTTAGAGAAGCTTTATTTTTAGCTTGTCAAATTCACAAAAAAAGAAGTGAGTTTAATGAGCTAAATGACAATCCTTTAGCATTTAAAACAAGAAAGTAAACTTAATTCGTTCAGTACGAATAAATTTGTATCTTTGCAGCCCTTAAAAATTCAGGTGAATGAGTGAGTTTAAGATAAAATTAGGAGCTATTACTGTTGGAAATAATTCCTTTTCGTTTGAAGTAAAGGACCAGTTCTTTGAAGCATTTACATTGTCGGATGTGGAACATGCAGAAATTATCGCTACAGCTTTACTAGATAAAGATGGTGAAAAATTAGCATTAACATTATCTTTAAATGGTAAGATAAACAATTTGCTTTGCGATATATGTGCTGAAGAAATTTCAGTAGATATTATGGCAGAAACAAAAGTAATTATCAAAATAACTGATGAAGAATTACCATCAACTGATGAGATATTTTACATTAAAAAAAGTGAAAATTCAATTGATTTAAAACAATTAATCTTTGAATTGATCATTTTAAACTTACCAAAAAGAAGACAACACCCTTTAAACAAACAAGGAGAAGTAACATGCAATAAAGAAATGGTAGATTTAATTGAAAAATATACTGTAAAAGAAGAAAAGTCGTCTGACCCTAGGTGGGATGCATTAAAAGATTTAAAAATAAAATAGTAAAAGAAAGAATATGGCACATCCTAAAAGAAAAATTTCTAAGACTAGAAGAGACAAAAGAAGAACGCATTATAAAGCATCTGCTACTACAATGTATTCATGTCCTAACTGTAGTACTCCAGTACAATATCACAGAGTATGTGAAGAATGTGGTACTTACAGAGGGAAACAAGCAATAGAAAAACAAGTATCTTTATAATTCTTTAATAGAATTTTGTAGTTTTATCAGCTTAAAACTACAATCTATTTATGAGAATCGGCATAGATATTATGGGGGGAGATTATGCTCCTCAAAAAACTGTTCATGGAGCAATTCTTGCTCTTAATGAACTCCCAAAGGACACAGAAATAGTTTTGTTTGGTAGAGAATCTGAAATTCTTGCTGAACTAAAACAACACAATATTAGTGCAAATAATTTTGAAATTATTAACTGTGCTGATGTTATTGATATGGGAGAACACCCAACAAAAGCATTTAAATCAAAACCAAATTCATCTATCGCTAAAGGCTTTGAATATTTAGCAAAAGGGGAAATTGATGGCTTTGCTTCAGCAGGAAATACTGGCGCAATGTTTGTTGGAGGATTTTATTCTGTGAAAGCAATTGAGGGTATTTTACGCCCAGCAATATCTACTTTAATTCCAAGAAATGATGGAGGAGTAACAGTTTTGCTTGATGTTGGAGCAAATGCAGATTGTAAACCTGATGTATTATATCAATTTGGTATTCTTGGCTCATTATTTTCAGAACACGTTTGTGGAATAAAAAACCCAAAAGTAAGCCTCTTAAATTTAGGAGAAGAAAAAACTAAAGGGAACATGCTTACTCAAGCATCTTACAGTATGATGGAAAATAACCCTGATTATAATTTTATTGGCAATATTGAAGGAAGAGATATTTTTGATTCAGAAACTGATGTAATTGTTTGTGATGGGTTTACAGGTAATATTGTACTTAAGGAGGCAGAAGGAATCTACTCAATAATGGAAAAAAGAGGATTACTTGATGATTACTTTAAGCGTTTCAATTATGAAAATTATGGAGGAACTCCTATTTTAGGATTAAATAAAACGGTTATTATTGGGCATGGAATTTCTAATGAAATTGCAATAAAGAATATGATTACACTTACTAAGGATGTTGTAGAAGCAGATTTAGCAAGTAAAATAAAAAACAACCTTAACTAATGGGCAAAATTAATGCTGCAATAACAGGTATTCAAGGGTATGTACCCGAATATGTTTTAACAAATAAGGAGTTAGAAACCTATGTTGAAACTAATGATGAATGGATTACTTCAAGAACTGGAATAAAAGAAAGAAGAATATTAAAAGGAGAAGGAAAGGGAACTTCTGATTTAGGAACAGAAGCAATTAATGGGCTTTTAAAAAAAACAAATACTTCAGCTGAAGATATTGATTTAATCATTTGCGCAACAGCTACTCCTGATATGGTTTTTCCTTCTACCGCATGCATCATTGCTGATAAAGTAGGTGCTAAAAATGCTTTTGCTTATGATTTAATGGCTGCTTGTTCAGGTTTTTTATATGCCCTTTCAACAGCTTCAAAATTTATTGAAACAGGTACTTACAAAAAAGTAATTGTAGTTGGAGCAGATAAAATGTCATCCATTGTTGATTATACTGATAGAGCAACATGTATTATTTTTGGTGATGGTGCTGGAGCTGTACTTTTAGAACCTACTGATGATGGACTAGGAATTCAAGATGCAATACTAAGAAGTGATGGTGCGGGGAGAGAATTCTTACATATGAAAGCAGG
>JABJNS010000123.1 GCA_018664745.1 Flavobacteriales bacterium
AAGAATGAATGCGGCATTAAAGATTTGAGAAAAAGGGTATTCTTTTTGATAGGTTTCAAAAATATAATTTAGGAAAAAAAGCAAGAAAAAAGAGGCAAACCATTCAGAAGGTATATTGGTAAAAGGAGTAGAAAGGAGTAAAAAGACAAAGCCAATAACAAGGTTATCCTTGCGAATAATGTTTTTTTCATAAACAAGATTATTAAGTCCTAAGGCGTGAAATGAAGGAATGGCTACTCCAAATAACAGTACTGCAAAAGGAGGTATCCAACCATGTGAAAATACAAGCTTTATGGGAAATTGGATTAATGGAAGACAAGTAAACACAATACAAAACACAATAAAAAATAAAATTATTGTAGGTCTTGGATTTATAAGGTGTTTAAGAAACATTGTATTCTCTAAAAATAATTAAATTTGCCTCAGTAAATTAAAACAAAAATTATGAGGGATATATTTTATGCAATTGGTGATTTTTTTGGTCTGATTTTTAATGGTGTTGAAGCTGTGGGGAATAGCATCAACTATCTTTATATTGTTATTATCTTTGCTTTTTTAGTAATCTGGACGGCTAAAATGCTTAAACACAGAAAAGACGGAGAAGAACACACTTCATCATAAATCAAAACCAATATCTTTTCGGTAATACTTACCTTCAAAGGATATTTTTTCAGCACTACTAAACGATTTTTCTAGAGCATCTTCCATTGTTTCTCCAAAAGAAGTAAGTGCTATAACTCTTCCTCCATTTGTTTTTATTGTACCGTTATCATTTTTTGTTCCGGCATGAAAAACAATACTTTCCTCAACTTGTTCAATTCCTGAAATTTCTTTCCCTTTTTCATAAGCCTCAGGATAACCTCCAGAAACTAACATAACAGTTGTTGCTGCTTCATCAGTTATATTTAGATCTTTTTCACTAAAAGTTCCATCACCAATCCCTTTTAAAAGGTTCAATAAATCTGATTTTATTCTAGGAATAACGACTTCTGTTTCTGGGTCTCCCATTCGTACATTGTACTCAATTACTTTTGGTTCTCCTTTTACATTGATTAGTCCGATAAAGATAAATCCTTTGTACTCAATGTTGTCCTTTTTAAGTCCTTCTACTGTTGGTTTTATGATTTCTCTTTCTACCTTTTCAATATAGAATCTATCAGCAAAAGGTACAGGTGAAATAGCTCCCATTCCTCCAGTATTTAATCCGGTATCACCTTCTCCAATACGCTTATAATCCTTAGCTGAAGGAAGGATTTTATAGGAATCACCATCAGTTATTACGAATACTGAAAGTTCAATTCCATCTAAAAATTCTTCAATAACTACTGTTGATGATGCTGTTCCAAATTTTGCATCAGCCACCATAGCTTTTAACTCATCTTTTGCTTCTTGCAAGTCATTCAGGATTAATACTCCTTTTCCTGCCGCAAGTCCATCCGCTTTTAATACATATGGAGCTTCTAAGCTTTCCAAGAAAGTATATCCATCTGCTAAGTTGTCCTTTGTAAAGGCTTGATATTTTGCAGTAGGAATATTGTGTCTAAACATAAATTCTTTTGCAAACTCCTTGCTCCCTTCTAGTTGCGCACCTTCTTTTGAAGGGCCAATTAAAGAGATGTTTTTCAACTGCTCATCTTCTTTAAAAAAGCTATAGATTCCGTTTACTAATGGATCTTCTGGTCCAACTAGTACTAGCTCAATATTTTCAGCAAGAATAAATTCTTTTATGCTTGCAAAATCATTTACTCCAATATTAACATTGGTACCTACTTGTGCTGTGCCTGCATTTCCTGGTGCAATAAATAATTGATTGCACGAACTGCTTTTTGCGATTTTCCATGCAAATGCATGCTCTCTTCCTCCACTTCCTAATATTAATACGTTCATTCTATATTTTTATTCGCTATCCATAGCGGTTAAGATTTCCTCAGTTAATTCCATGTTATGGAACACTTGTTGGACATCATCATTTTCCTCTAGTAAATCCAATAATTTCAATACTTTTTCTGCTTGTTCGGCACTTATTGTTTTAAAATTATTTGGGATTCTTTGCAATTCAGAATTCTTAATTTCAATATCAAGCTCCTCTAATTTTGTTTGCATATTGTTAAAGTCGGCATATTCACAGTAAATAGTTACTGCTTCCTCATCAACTTCAAGTTCTTCCAAACCGCCATCAATAAGTTCCATCTCTAACTCCTCAATTTCAATACTTACATTGTCAGGGTCAATCGTGAAAACTCCTTTACGATCAAAAATAAATTCCAAAGAACCATTTGTTCCCATTGCACCATCACACTTACTAAAATAAGAACGCACATCAGCAACTGTACGGTTATTATTGTTACTTGCGCAATCTACAAAAACAGCAATTCCATGAACAGCATACCCTTCTAATGACATTTCCTCATAGTTAGCAGTGTCTTTATCACTTGCTTTTTTAATGGCACGCAAAACATTATCCTTTGGCATATTGGCTGCCTTGGCATTTTGCATTATTTGTCTTAGTCTAGAGTTTGTATCAGGGTCAGGTCCTCCATCTTTTACAGCCATTACAATATCCTTTCCGATTCTTGTAAAAGTTTTGGCCATTTTTGACCATCTTTTCATCTTTCTAGCTTTCCTGAACTCAAATGCTCTTCCCATAATTTATTGTTTAATCATCTAATTTTAAAACAGCCATAAATGCATTTTGTGGGATTTCAACATTCCCGACTTGTCGCATTCTTTTCTTCCCTTTCTTCTGTTTTTCTAATAGCTTTCTTTTCCTTGAAATATCCCCACCATAACATTTTGCGGTAACATCTTTCCTAAGTGCTTTTACTGTTTCTCTGGATATAATTTTTGCTCCAATTGCTGACTGTATTGCAATATCAAACTGCTGCCTTGGAATTAATTCTTTTAATTTAGCGCATAATTTTTTCCCTAAAGCATAAGAATTTGTTTTGTGTACTAATGCTGACAATGCATCAACAGGATCTCCATTTAACAAAATATCAAGTTTAGCTAAAACTGATGTTCTGTACCCAATAGGATAATAATCAAAAGACGCATAACCTTTAGAGACAGATTTTAGTTTATCATAGAAATCAAATACAATTTCACCAAGTGGCATTTCAAAAGTAAGTTCAACTCTATCAGTAGTTAAATAAACTTGATTGGTTAACTCTCCTCTTTTAGCAATACACAGTGTCATCACAGAACCGATAAAATCAGCTTTTGTAATGATTTGTGCACGGATATATGGCTCTTCTACACTTTCCAAAATACTTGGATCTGGGTAATCCGTAGGATTATGAATCTCTAATTTTTTACCTGCTCTTGTGTATGCAAAATAAGATACGTTTGGAACTGTTGTAATGACAGTCATGTTAAACTCTCGTTCTAATCTTTCCTGCACGATTTCCATGTGTAACATTCCTAAAAACCCACATCTAAACCCAAAACCAAGTGCTGCAGATGATTCTGGAGCATATGTTAAAGAGGCATCATTTAATTGCAGTTTTTCCATGGAGTTTCTAAGCTCTTCAAAATCTTC
>JABJNS010000014.1 GCA_018664745.1 Flavobacteriales bacterium
GCCAACCCAATGACATCCGTAAGTATGACCATAAACGGACCTGCACCAATGCTATTGGCCTACTTTATGAATGCTGCCATTGATCAAGAATGTGAGAAATACATTAAAGCAAATGGATTAGAAAAACAGGTAGAAAATAAGATTGCTAGTATTTATAAAAATAAAGGAGTTACCAGAGCACAATACCAAGGAGAATTACCTGAAGGAAATAACGGTTTAGGACTCTTTTTACTTGGAGTTACAGGAGATGAGGTACTAGAAAATGATATTTACCAAAAAATAAAAACCGAAACCCTAACGAAAGTTAGAGGTACAGTGCAGGCCGATATTCTAAAAGAAGACCAAGCACAAAATACCTGCATTTTCTCTACAGAATTTGCCCTAAGAATGATGGGTGATGTACAAGAGTATTTTATTGATAATGGAGTAAGAAACTTCTACTCTGTATCAATATCAGGATACCATATTGCTGAAGCAGGCGCAAACCCAATTTCACAATTGGCATTTACCTTAGCTAACGGATTTACCTATGTAGAATATTACCTAAGCAGAGGAATGGACATCAATGAATTCGGACCTAATCTTTCGTTCTTCTTTAGTAATGGTGTTGACCCAGAATATGCAGTAATTGGCCGTGTTGCCAGAAGATTATGGGCAAAAGCAATGAAGAATAAGTATGGAGCCAACAAAAGAGCTCAAATGTTGAAATACCATATCCAAACTTCTGGTCGTTCGCTACATGCACAGGAAATTGATTTTAATGATATTCGTACTACATTACAGGCACTTTACGCAATATATGACAATTGTAATTCCCTACATACTAACGCCTATGATGAAGCCATCACCACTCCTACTGAAGAGTCAGTAAGAAGAGCAATGGCTATTCAACTTATCATAAATAAAGAGTTAGGATTAGCAAGAAATGAAAACCCAATACAAGGAGCCTTTATTATTGAAGAATTAACTGATTTGGTAGAAGAAGCAGTACTTACTGAATTTGACAGAATAACAGAAAGAGGTGGTGTATTAGGTGCTATGGAAACCATGTATCAAAGAAGCAAAATACAAGAAGAAAGTCTGCATTACGAAACCTTAAAACATACAGGAGAATACCCAATTATTGGAGTGAACACTTTCCTAAATAAAAAAGGTTCTCCTACTGTAATACCTGAAGAAGTTATCCGTGCAACAGAGGATGAAAAGAAATATCAAATTAGTATGTTGGAACAGCTGCACAAAGGGAATGAAGGGAAATCAGAAGCAATGCTAAGAAAAGTGCAAGAAGCTGCTGTACAAAACCAAAATATATTTGGCTTACTAATGGATGCTGCAAAAGTTTGCTCTTTAGGGGAAATAAGCAATGCCTTGTTTGAAGTAGGTGGGCAGTACAGAAGGAATATGTAATGATTATTAGAGAAATTCAAATAAAGGATGCAAAGCAATTTTTAGAACTCACTAAAATAACAGATGCAGAAACCCCTTATTTGTATTTTGAAGAAAACGAAAGAAAAACTACCCATAAAGAACAAATTGAGAATATAAAAGATGGGATAAAAAGGGGTATATTTCTTTGGTTGCTGAAGAAGACAAGAAACTTGTAGCTTATGCTTTAGGGTTCACTTTTGAAGTAAACAGAAGAAAACATTGCATGAGTATTGCCATTGCTGTTTTACAAGAATTTTCAAGAAAGGGGCTTGGCACACAATTACTTTCTGAACTCATAGAAAAAGGAAAAGCAAAAGGAATCACTCGTTTTGAATTGGATGTTTCAGTAAACAATCCTATTGCTATCAATCTTTATAAAAAAATGGGATTTGTAATTGAAGGAGAAAGACAGCAATCCTTCCTCATTGATGGAGAGTTTGATAATGATTACATTATGGCAAAAATCATTTAATGTCTAAAAAACTAAAAATATTAAAGTACGCAAAATTTCAAGCACTTATTTGTGCAATGGTTGGTTTATTGTTTGGTATTTTCTATTCATTTGGTGGTTTAATTGTTGATACCTTAGTTACTTTAGAACTATCTGACCCTATTATATGGGATAATACTCCAGGACTTAGTTATGGAACTCTCCTTGCTTTTATGGCTTTATTTATCATGACCTTATTTACTGCAGGTATAGGATTTATATCTGCTTTGTAGGTGGATATCTATTTAATAAACTAAATTACCCATTTAAAAATATAGATATGGATTTTGAACAAAAAATAAAAAACAATGA
>JABJNS010000124.1 GCA_018664745.1 Flavobacteriales bacterium
CTTCTTGAAGTTCCTCTTAGTGGGCGAGCTTCACCAGTTGAGAAAGGAGGGAAGTTGTAATGTAAGTAGAAATCTTCATGTCCTTGATGAGTTACACCATCTAAACGATTAACATCAGTTGCTGACCCTAAAGTTACTGTTGTTAATGACTGAGTTTCACCTCTAGTGAATACTGCAGATCCGTGAGGGCTGTATAAGTAGTCTACCTCACACCAGATAGGTCTGATTTCAGTAGTTGCTCTTCCGTCTAATCTTTTTCCTTCTGCTAAAACTAAAGCTCTTACAGCTTCTTTTTCAACATCATGGTAGTATACTCCAATTAATTTAGAGTCATATTTTTCAACTTCTTCTTCTGATAAGCCTGCAATCCAATCAGTTTTAACAGCTTTAAATTTAGTTGATCTTTCATCTTTTCCTAAACCTTCAGCAGCTACAGCATAAACTGCATCATAAGTTTCAGTTTTTATTTTTGCTTTTAAATCAGCATCATGCGTTTCATGACAGTAATCTCTTTTGTCAGCAGAAACACCAATTTGAGCAGCTAATGCTAACTGTGCAGCACATTGTACTTTAATTGCTTCATGCCCAACTTTAATTGCTTCAATCATTTCAGCTTCTGAAACTTCACTCATTTCCCCTTCAACCATTGCAACACTATCAGCTGATGCACCAACCATAAGATCAATATCTGCATTTTCTAGGTCAGCTGATGATGGGTTAACTACATATTTTCCATCAATCCTTGCTACTCTACATTCTGAGATTGGTCCGTTAAACGGGATGTCAGAAAGTGCGATTGCAGTTGAAGCTGCTAAAGCTGCTAGAGCATCTGGCTTTACTTCTGGATCATGTGAGTTTAATGAAATCATTACTTGTACCTCAGCATGATAATCGCTAGGGAACATTGGTCTTAATATTCTATCAACCAAACGCATTACCAAAATTTCTTGGTCGGTTGGTCTTGCTTCTCTTTTTAAGAATCCTCCTGGGAATCTTCCATCAGCAGCAAATTTTTCTCTATAATCTACTGTTAAAGGTAAAAAATCTACTCCATCTCTAGCATCAAAGCTAGATACTACAGTTGCAAGCATATGAGTATTCCCCATTCTTACTTCAACTGAACCGTGTGCTTGTTTTGCTAATTTTCCTGTTGAGATAGTAATTTCTCTACCATCTTCTAATTTAATAATTTGTTTTTCTTCTTTTATCATCTTGTCTTCTTTGTTTATAAAAATTAAAAAAGGCAATAAAACTATTGCCTTTTTTTTGTGTTTGTCTTTTGTTTTATCTTCTAAGACCTAAATCCTTCACTAGCTCTCTGTATTTCAAAATATCTTTTCCTTTTAAATAGTCTAGTAATTTTCTTCTTTTACCAACCATTAATTGTAAGGATCTTTGAGTTCCGTAATCTTTACGGTTTGCTTTTAAGTGTTCAGTAAGGTCAGATATTTTCTTAGTAAATAATGCTACTTGAGAGTAAACTGATCCTGAATCTTTGGCGTCATTACCAAATTTCTTAAAAATGTTTTCTTTTTCTTTTGTTGTGATGCTCATATTTTTCTGTTTAAAACCACTTTATTTTATGGGCTGCAAATTTAGTAAACTAATTGAATAATATACCCTTTTAAAATAGAATTTATTTTTTAATTATTCTGAAGAGTTGTGCAAGCTTTTCTTTAAGATCTTTTCTATCTACTATAAAGTCAATAAATCCGTGTTCTTGTAAAAATTCTGAAGTTTGAAAACCTGAAGGTAAATCCTTACCAATTGTTTCTTTTACAACTCTAGGACCAGCAAAACCGATTAAAGCATTTGGTTCAGCAATATTCATATCACCAAGCATTGAAAATGATGCAGTAGCACCACCAAAAGTAGGATCGGTACATAAAGAAATGTAGGGTAATCCTGCTTTGCTTAATTGTGCTAATTTTGCTGATGTTTTAGCTAATTGCATTAAAGAAATTGCTGCTTCCATCATTCTTGCTCCACCTGATTTTGAGATGATAATCATTGGGTGTTTGTTTTCACGAGCATAATCAATTGCTCTAGCAATTTTTTCTCCAACTACTGATCCCATTGATCCTCCAATAAATTTGAAATCCATAGCAGCAATTACTACAGTTTCTCCTTTTAGTTTTCCGTGTGCAGTTCTAACAGCATCTTTTAGTCCTGTTTTACTTTGCATAGATTTAACTCTATCAGGATATTTCTTTTTATCTTTAAATGTTAAAGGGTCTAAAGATGTCATATTTGAATCAAGTTCAGTAAACTTATTATCATCAAATAATATCTCAAAATATTCTGTTGAACCAATTCTACTATGATAATTACAATTAATACAGCAGTGTAAGTTTTCTGCATGCTCTTCAGTTGTAACAATTGTTTTGCATTTAGGACATTTGCTCCATAATCCATCTGGAGTTTCCTTTTTTTCGTGAGTGGAAGTAGTAATACCTTCCTTAATTCTTTTAAACCAACCCATAATTATGCGTTTGTATTTATGTTATTTAAATCGTTAAATGATCGTGTTAGCCTTGCTTTAAATGTTAATTCCCCAGCTCTTGTGTAAACTCTAGGGTCATAATATTTTTTATTTGGTTTTTCATCTCCATCAGGATTTCCAATTTGAGTTTTTACATAATCGTTTTTAGCTAAAAAATAATCTCTTACTCCTTCAGTGAATCCCCATTGTAAGTCAGTATCAATATTCATTTTGATCACGCCATAACCTATAGCTTCAGTTATTTCTGCTTGTGATGACCCTGATCCTCCATGAAACACAAAGTTAATTGGTTGCTTTTCAGTACCAAATTTTCCTTCAATATATTTTTGAGAGTTATCAAGAATTTTTGGTGTTAACACAACATTTCCTGGTTTGTATACGCCATGTACATTTCCAAAAGCTGCAGCAATTGTAAATTTATCACTTATTTTCATTAATTCTTCATAGGCATAAGCTACCTCTTCAGGTTGAGTGT
The DNA here is from genome assembly GCA_018664745.1 of Flavobacteriales bacterium. Taxonomy (GTDB): domain Bacteria; phylum Bacteroidota; class Bacteroidia; order Flavobacteriales; family BACL11; genus UWMA-0277. The sequence goes on from JABJNS010000124.1 coordinate 2,979, forward strand.
ATAGTTTTGAAATGTCAACATCAGTATTGTCAACTCCATCTTCTTCACCACCAGTAATTCCTAACTCAATTTCTAATGTCATGCCAATAGCACTCATTCGTTTTAAGTACTGTTTGCATAGTTCAATATTTTCTTCAATTGGTTCTTCTGATAAATCAATCATATGAGAAGAGTATAAAGGCTTTCCGTGTGCAGCATAAAATTCTTCACCTGCTTCTAGTAATCCATCAATCCAATTTAGTAATTTTTTTGCTGCATGGTCAGTATGTAGTATAATGTTTGCTCCATAGAGTTCAGTCATTTGATGAACATGCATTGCTCCTGAAATACCTCCAGCAATAGCTGCTTCATGATTTTCATTAGAAAGTCCTTTCCCTGCATAAAAAACACAACCCCCATTTGAGAACTGAACTATAGAAGGTGAATTTAATTCTGCTGAAGTTTCTAAAACAGCATTTACAGTACTAGTATTACTAACATTTACAGCAGGTAGTGCGTATTTATTTTTTTTTGCATCAGCAAATACTTCTTGCACCTGCTCTCCTGTTAACACTCCATATTCAAATTTAGACATACTTTTTTAGTTTTTATTTTTAGAGGAACAAAATTATAAGATTGTAATGAATTGGGGCGTATATTTCCAATAAATTCATATTATTGATTATTCAAATAAAAAAAGAGTGATTACAAAAAATCAGATTAAATATATAAGGGGTTTAGCACTTAAAAAGAACAGGGTAAAAGAACAATGTTTTGTTGTTGAAGGTGAAAAAAGTGTTGCAGAATTACTAAGGTCTTCTTTTCAAATTATTGATTTGTTTGCTACAAAACAGTGGATAGCTGAAAATAATTATGACAATGCAAATGAAGTTAGTGTTACTGAACTCGCTAGAATAAGTAATTTGAAATCAGCTAATAATGTACTAGCTGTTGTAAAGTTTAATGAAGAAATAAAAGAGAAAATTTCAGGGGTAACTTTAGTGCTTGATGATATTAATGACCCTGGGAATTTAGGAACAATTATTAGGGTGTGTGATTGGTTTGGTGTTGAGCAAATTGTATGTTCAAAAAATACAGTTGATTTTTATAATCCAAAGGTAGTGCAGTCAACTATGGGTTCCTTGTTTAGAGTTAGTGTGCTTTATACTGATTTAAATAAATATTTAGCTAAAACTACTACTCCTATTTATGGTGCTTTTATGGATGGAGAAAATATTAAAAGTAGTAATACTAATGAGAATATACATTTAGTAATGGGAAATGAAGCAAACGGAATCTCTAAAGAAGTTGAAAAATATATCAGTAAAAAAGTAGCAATAAAAAATATTGGGGGTAATACTGAATCTTTAAATGTAGCAATTGCTACTGCAATATTACTATACGAATTTTGTGATTAGTTATTACCTGGCCTGTACTTATCTTCCCATCTTAATCCTTCCCATCCACATTCGTTACAAATATAGCGTTTGCTATCAAAAACTCTGAAGGTAAGATGATATATGATTTTATCAATTGGAATTC